>JAZADA010000444.1:0-6837 GCA_036124135.1 Planctomycetota bacterium
AACTCATTAAGCCAACACTTGTCGGGCTTGTTCGGCAACGCATTCTGCAGTGATCCCAAAATGCTCGTAGAGCTGGCCCGCCGGTGCCGAGGCTCCGAAACCGGTCATTCCCACGAAACGACCCTGGGCCCCCAGGTAACGTCCCCAACCTTGTTCAATACCAGCTTCCACCGCCACGCGCGCTCCAATCGCCGCTGGCAATACCTGTTCCTGGTAGTCCGCATCCTGTGCATCAAACAATTCGAAACAGGGCATGCTTACCACGCGTGAGGTAATTCCTTCGGCCTGCAGTTGTTCCTGGGCCGCCAGGCAAATCGCGACCTCGCTGCCAGTACCCAACAGGATGACTTGCGGGTCTCCTTCCCCACTGTCTCTTAACACGTAACCACCGCGGCCGACGCCGGATGCCGCGCCGTAATCAGCGCGATCGAGCGTGGGTAGTCCTTGCCGGGTCAGGACAAAGACCGTGGGACCTCCAGCACCGATGGCAACACGGTAAGCCTCCGCAACCTCGTTGGCATCGGCCGGTCGCATGACCTGGACTCCCGGAATCGCACGACAGGCCGCCAGGTGCTCTACCGGTTGATGTGTCGGCCCATCTTCTCCCAACCCGATAGAATCGTGAGTCATCACGTAGAGAACAGGCAGGCCCATCAGGCTACTAAGCCGTAAGGACGGACGCAGGTAATCGGTGAAAACAAAAAACGTTGCCACGTAGGAACGCAAGCCACCAAGGGCGAGCCCGTTAGCGAGCGCGGCCATGCCATGCTCACGAATACCGAAATGGAAATTACGCCCCGCGGGATCCTCCGCCGAAAACTCACCCATGCCATCCGCATTCAACAGGGTCATGGTCGACGGAGCCAGATCCGCGGACCCTCCCAGCAGCCAGGGTAACCCTTCTGCGATACCATTGAGCACGTGACCCGACGAAACACGCGTGGCCATCCCCTTTTCATCCGGATCGAATACCGGAACCGTCTCTTCCCAGCCTGCCGGCAATCGATTGGACCAGATGTCCTCCAGTTGCTGAAGCTGCTCCGCGTGACCTTCTCGGTATTGATTTAATTGTTCTTGCCACTGGGCATAAGCTGCGGCACCGCGGGCACCCACTCCCTCTGCAAAATGCGCTGGCACCTCGTCCGGTACCAGGAATGAAGCATCGGCCGGCCAGCCATAGGCTTCCTTGGTCAAGCGTACCTCGTCTTCTCCCAGCGGTGCGCCATGAGCACTGTGACTATCCGCCTTGTTCGGAGATCCATAGCCGATAATGCTGCGCAGGATGACCAGCGTGGGCCGATCATCTGTCTCCTGGAAGGTCTGCAACGCCTGGCGAATGGCTGCCAGATCATTCGCATCCTCCACCTCGACCGTTTTCCAGCCCAATCCTTCGAAACGCGTGGCAACCTGCTCACTGAAGGCCAGGTCCGTTTCCCCCTCGATCGTGATCCGGTTATCATCATAAATCCAGCACAGGTTCGACAACTTGAGATGACCTGCCAAGGAAGCGGCTTCACAGCCAATCCCTTCCATGATGTCCCCATCGCTACAGAGCACGTAGGTATCCGCGGCGCACAAGTCCATTCCAGACTGGCCGTAACGGGCTGACAACCAACGAGAGGCAATCGCCATGCCGACGCTGGTTCCAACACCCTGGCCCAGTGGGCCCGTTGTCATCTCGATACCCGCTGCTTCGCCATATTCCGGATGCCCCGCACAGGGACTATCCAACTGGCGAAAATTCCGAATGTTGTCCAGCGAAATCGACAACTCGCCAGTTGCCTCACCCGCCTCATCAACACCCTCGACACCAGCCAGGTGCAACATCGAGTACAACAACATCGACGCATGACCACACGACAGGACGAAACGATCGCGTGCTGGCCAGTGAGGATGCTTGGGATCATATTTCAAGAACTCGTTCCACAACACGTAGGTGACTGGTGCCAGTGCCATCGGCGTCCCTGGATGGCCACTGTTGGCCTGCTGGACAGCATCCATCGATAACGTACGAATCGTGTTGATTGCTAACTGTTCAATTTCATTCACGGTTGTAGACATACCTAAACTTCCATCTCGTCAGATCATTAACCCTGTCACTGGTTCCTGACGAAACCAGCTCCAGACCCATCAAAGCGGTCACCAAAGGACCCCGTCCACCTGTACTAGAAACAAACTTTTCTCGAGTTTTCCCAGTTTAACGGCTCACGTTACCCAGCGTCAACGGACCACGCTGGTCCACTGAATACAGAAACCATCCTAACTTAACTGCTCTTGTCGCTTTCACGGTTATTGGCTATACGAACACCCACGATTTCACGATGTCCAGCTAACTTCCTGGCGGTGTCTAACCCGCGACCATACGATGACTGAATCAACTCCTAACTCGGACTTCCTGCAACGTGCCAACCAGCTGGAATCACTCTTCACTCACCTGGAGAAAACGGTCCAGGACCTGGATGAAGTCGTGATTGACGGGCACCAACAGTTCGAAGAACTAAAGCAACGGGTTGAACGGCTTGAAGAAGTCGTCCAGGAACCACCGGTTGCCCCCGAGATCGATCTCGATCCCGACAACCAGTAGCGTCCCCACGGGACCTTCTCATCCGGCCACCTCGGGACCTTATCCAGGCCGGCACAGGTAGTACAAATCGAGGGTTTTTGACCCTTTATTCGTGCAATTCCAGTCAAAACACGCAATTTTGTTGCCAGCATTTTCAGCCTGGATTAGCTTGGCGAATGGGGAACTGTATCTCCATCTTTCGCCTCCTGCCCAACTTCGGCGGGGAGGGGACGGATTCATACCATATTTATTTCGCAAGGTTGCCCTGTAGAAACAGCATGAATCGCTTCGCAACACGATTTCGGCGGCTGCCACGTTCGACAACCATGTCGGGACGTGCACGCCTGTACGCGCGCGCACAACATGCTGAGCGACGACGACGCCTACTGCTCGAGACGCTCGAAGATCGCCGCCTGCTGACCGGCGAGATGGACATTACCAACGTTGTACCCGGAAGCCAGGTCACGCACTTCGAAGCACCCCTGGCTTTTACCGAGTTTCGTAATAATTCCTTTTCCGTGAACAGCGAGGAATCCTCAATCCGGCAGGTCAAGGCTACCCTCACCTCTCTCCATGGACAAATCAGTCTCCCCGGCATTGGCAGTGGGCACAGTCCCAATTTCGACCATGGTGATGGTATCGATGACCAGACTTTCACGATCCGAGGCACGGTCGATGAAATCAACCTGGCACTGGAATGGCTGGTCTTCCAACCCGATATGGATTACTCCGGCGACGCCTCCATTACACTGCATACCATTGACCTGATGCCCTTGCCCGGTATCGGCATCCAAAGTGATACCGACACGGTGAACATCACGGTCGAACCGGCTAACAACTGGAGCGATCCTCCTGGCTGGGTCACTTATCCCGCGACGCTGGACAACCGCTTTCATGAGACCGGCTCCTTCACACGCAACGACATTCACATCAATCGCATCATTACCGATGAGCAGGGTCGGTTACTGGCCGCCGGTGAAAAAGACAACCAGTTCGCACTGGCCCGCCTGCACCCCGATGGATCACTGGATACCAGCTTTGGCAGCGGTGGCATCGTAACCACGAACCTGGCCAATCACGGACAGGGAAATGACCTGCTGCTGCAGCCTGATGGCAAGATCGTGGTCGTGGGAACCACCGCCACGAACACGGCTGACTCACAGATGCTCGTGGCCCGGTACCAGGACAATGGATCCCTCGACAGTTCCTTTGCCACCAATGGTATCTTCACGCTCGACTGGGACACCCAGGATTCCAGCGAACAAGCCATGGCGGTCGGCCTGCAAGCTAACGGGAAAATTGTCATCGCTGGTAGTGGCATGGATCCATCCGGCATTATCGTCACTCAACTGACCGTCAACGGGGAACCGGATATCCAGTTCGACGACGATGGGCAGGTAGGGATCACCCTCAATGACCAGGCCATGGCCTCTGACCTGGAAATCTTTGACGATGGCCGTATCTTGCTGGCGACCACGGTCCTGCAGGAAAGCTTCGTCTTGCTCGAACTGGATTACCACGGACACATTACCAGTACGCTGGCCACCGACATGGGCAACCAGGAAACTGTCAATGACCTGCTGATCTATCCGGACGGTCGCATCCTCCTGGCCGGGCAGGCTAACGACCACCTTGCCATGGCACGCTTCCAATCTGATGGAGCACTCGATACGTCCTTCGGCACGCTGGGCAAAGTGTACACGGCCGTCGGCTCCAACAACTCGCAGATCCACCGCGTGATCCTGCAGCCCGACGGCAGATTATTGGCCGTCGGCCAGGCAGACAATGGCAGCGATCAGGATTTTTCCATCGTACGCTACCAGCAGGATGGAACACTGGACAACACGTTTGACGAAGATGGAATCCTAACCATTCCCATCGATGGAGATGACGTCGCTCGTGATATCCTGATCCTGGACGACGGTAGCCTGTTGTTAGCTGGAGGTACCGACGGCACCACCAGTGACCTGGTGCAATTAATGGGTGATACCCGGCCCGGGGAAATCCAGGGCACGTTGTTCCACGATCACAATGGAAACAGCACCCACGATAGCGGGGAACCCGGGCTGGCAGGCCGCACGGTTTTCCTCGACACCAATCACAATAACCAGCTTGATGCTGGCGAACCCAGCACCGTCACGTCAGCCGATGATGCGGAGACCACGGCCGATGAAACCGGCTTCTACCAGTTCACGGGACTGCTGCCGGGAGCCTACACGGTGGCCCAGGTCGTTCCTGCGGAATGGATCGCCACCTCGCATCCCGTGGAACTGAACAACGAGGCCTTCGTCGGACAGGCCGAGACCACGGAAAATGGCTGGACTACGAATAATCCTGCCGGGCTAAACCAGGTCATCGGGTTCTCCAATACCGGTCATGCCGGTGGCACCACCGGAGAAGCGCGCGTTTCCTGGAAAGGACACCCCGCAGAACAGGCCAGTTACTACGCCGATACAAACCTCCTGCGTTCCATCACCGTCGATGATCACCTGCAGGCCTCTGGAAAAATCGAGATCCAGAATCCTAACGGATCACTGGGCGATCGCGGTTACCTGGGATTTTTCAATAGCAGCCAGGACGGACCCGACGGAGCCAGCCAAAACGTGACCCTGGTCGGTTTCTCCTTCAACGAGAACCAGTGGTACCTCAGCCTCTGGCATACCACGCTCGGCTACCAGGGCGGAGTGGGAAGACTGGACAGCCCGGCAACAACCATCACTGCAGATACGAACCTGGACTTTACCTTCAGTTACGATCCAGATGGGGGTGATCACGGCAGCGGATTAATCACCGGTACGCTGGGAGGACAACAGCAACAGATCCATCTGACCGCGGTTCAGCGCGCGGCGCTACAAGACATCTCGTTCGATGCCTTCGGACTCTATCGTCCTGCCCTCAACGACGGAAACTACAGCCAACCAGGGATCGATCTCTTCGTGGATGACCTCGACTATGCCTACCACGAGACACGTGAAGTCCAGGCAAATCAAACGATCAAGGACGTCGACCTGGGCAACCAGAAGCCGAACCAGGCCCCCGTCTGGAGCCTGCCCACTGCCCAGGTCGCCGCAGAAGAAACCAACCTGGCCATCCAGGGATTGTCCGTAACCGATCCTGATGCCATGGACGATCCACTCCAGGTCATGATCTCGGTTCTACATGGCAACCTGACGCTCGCCCAGACCACCGGGCTGACCCTGCAAACCGGTGATGGCATCGCCGACACGATGATTACCATGACCGGTAGCGCGGCCATGATCAATGCCGCCCTCAATGGCCTCACCTACCAGGGACAACAGGATTACTTCGGATCGGAATTTTTGGCCCTCTATGTCAATGACCTGGGTAACACCGGTGATGGTGAGCCACTGGCCGATACAGAAACACTCCCGATCACCGTTACCAACGTCAACGACGCTCCGGTCGCCGTGGATGACACCTACGAGGTCGATGAAAATCAATCCTTGAACGTCGTGGCACCTGGGGTCCTGGTCAACGATTACGACGTGGAAAATGACACCCTACAGGTCGTTACGATCAGTGAACCAGGCCATGGCATCCTGACACTCAACGCCAACGGTTCCCTGGTCTACATCCCAAATTTCAACTTCAACCAAACCGACAGCTTTACCTACCAACTCAATGACGGTATTGATGTGAGCAACGTGGCCACGGTCAAGGTCAACGTGAAAGCTCAGTTCGTCTGGCATAATTCCGTTAATCCCGCAGACATCAATGGGGATGGCGTGGTCACCCCCCAGGACGCACTGCAGATCATTAACACCCTGAACCAACTCGGCTCCCGCGAATTACCAACCGATCGCCCTCTACCATTACAGCCCCCGTTCTATGACGTCAATCGCGACGGTTTCGTGACCCCCGCGGACGTCCTGATGATCATCAACCTGCTCAACGAGGAAGCGCAGGCAGAGGACGGAGGTGGGGAAGGGGAAGGAGAAGGATCCGGTGTGAATCATCCACGCACAACCGTCATCCATACCCTGGAGACACTCAATCACCACGCACCGACCTCGACCGGCCAGGACGCCATCGAACCGGGCCACGTTGCACTCCAGCTACCCCTCCTGGAAACGACCCCTTATCACCAGGTCGCACCCGGCCTATCCGTGCGATCACTGCAACGAGCAGTTTCAACCTCACCTCACGAGGACGAGTTTCTCGAGCAGGTTGACTGGCTCGAACCGGTTAGCGAGGAAACGCTTGACGAGTTGATTCCAGGTTCTTAATTGACTCGTGATCCATGCTTATTGCCT
>JAZADA010000445.1:0-9963 GCA_036124135.1 Planctomycetota bacterium
TACTCTTCTGGGCGATTCTACCGCGGTTGTAACCGTAATAATCGGTGATCAACATTCCCTGATCGTTTCGCGCTGCTGCGGATCTCACGTTAGACCAATCTGACCGGTCAGGTGGAAGATGACGGTAGCGAAGGTAACTCACCTGATCATTGCTCTCCTGGACCTGGTAACCTTGCTGGTTTGGCCCTGTCGCCCAGGTCCCTTCTGCTAATTCTCCATCTGGTGACCATGGTTGCCAACTGGCTGGCCAACCTACACGCTGCAACGTCTCGGGAACATATTTCGAGTCATGGACAAGCTGCAACATTGCCAACAGTTTCCTGGGAGACTTGCGAACAATCTGGAATGCTTCCCGGTCCACAGCATCCGGTGGCACCGCATAGATATCACCTCCGGTAATCTTGATCCGCTCGCCCGGTAAGCCAACCAACCGCTTGATATAGTTTTGCTTCGCATTACCTGGGAACTTAAAAACAATCACTTGCCAACGCTTTGGGTCACTGATTGAATAGCTGAATTTACTAACCAGGATTCGGTCGCCATTAAAAGACCTTTCGTTGGGTTTGCTCTCCTTGTCCAGCGTCAATGGATACCGGCATAAGGGGCAATCCGTGGCGATGACTTCTTTGACATTTGCGTTATCGGCATTCTCCACGCTGGCACCTGTCTGGTAGCGGTAACCACACTCAATACAGGTGATATCCATGTGGCGACCATGCAACGTAGGAGCCATGGATCCAGTTGGAATCACGAACGCTTCCAACAGGAACATGCGAAAAATAAAGGCGAGCATGACAGCGATCGCGATCGACTCCACGTAATCTCGAATCACGTGGTATCCACGTGGTTCAAACTCTCCCTGGCTGGCCGTCGTTGTTTTCATGGGCTGCTCAACTGGTTCCCGAGTCCAATTCATATCTCCAAGGAAAACTCTACGCAATGATCAGGAAAATCGTTCGCTGAATCCGCTGGCTCGCAAGATGCTACCAACCCCAATCCTGATCCATGATTCCCACGGCAACATAGAGTCCCCGGGAAGTAAGGAAATATACCGAAAAACCACATTCCCCGATACTTGAACTCCCCTTGATACAACATACCCCAACTTCACGAAACCGTCTGGATACCAGTACGTTGAGGCTCTTTGAACTCTCGGTGCTAGTGCTCAAATCGTAGGGTTTTTCCGATAATTGCCCGCTTGGAAATCCCCAGTTGCTCGTAGCGACTGTCATCAGAAATGGGCACATTGTCACCCACTACGAAAAACTCTCCTGGTTTCAAAAACCGATGCCATTTCCAGGGTCCCGGACGATGGCCTGGTCCGATCCAGTGCAGATCACGCGACAGACGTACACGCTGAACCTGCAAGGAAAGTCCACGAGCCGATATTGCCAGGGGATGTTCGGAATCGAGGGGGGTAGGGGGCAGCGCGGATTTCTCATTCCTGGGTATAAAACTTTGACGGCACCATGTTTTTCCATTCACTGCAAGGATCACCTGTCGGTCTACCACGGCAAATTCCAATTCATGCGATCGTCGATCGAGGTCGTGATGAAATCGTCCCTGGACAAGGGAGCGACTATTCCGGCGCAACTCGTAACGGCGTCTCCTGGTATCCAGTGCCACTTCAAAAATATCTCCACGCGAAAAGAGGCTCACCACGAGCAGCCCCTTGTTCTGCATGGTCATTTCACCCTTGAACAACAGGTCATGAACCTGCACCAGTGGTCCGCGTGATTGTCCATGATTATACGTGTAATGATCATAAATCGCTGACACGGCAGTCCGATCCCTTGCAGGAACGGCTTCAGCCATGCAGGCCCAATGCTGATAGACCAGCTGATCGAGATCTCCAGGTGAATCATCGGCACGCTTCTTTTCGTCCGTACCATCAAACTGGTAGCCGGTCCCCAGGCGCTGCCAGCGACTGGTCTTCTCCGCTGACTGGAAGCGTTCCGCCAGTCCAGGCGTCTGACGCGGACGATAGTAGGTATCGAAAAGAGGCACAGCCATCTCCCGAAATTGTTGCATGGACTTCGGAACCATGATTCCGTCGATATAAATCTCGCCATCCTGGAGACTAACTTCCTCACCTGGAAGACCGATTACTCGCTTGACCGTGAGTTGCTTATGACGAGCACCTGCGCTGCTACCTACCGTTTTTTGAAAAGCCACCAGCTGCCAGCGATCAATTCCCGAGATCATCCCGGACCAACGATCGATCAGAACACGCTCTCCTGGTTGACGTACTGCTGCTTCACGCGCGTTTTTTTCGTACCCACAGTTAGGGCAAGTCAGGAACTCGGGTTCCGACAGCAAATCGATCGCCATTCGGATCGGAAATGTACAATCCTCGCAGGGCATTTCCAGGTGTTCTCCGAGCAACGAGGGGGCCATGGAACTGCCGTGAATCCGAATGAGCCGTCCAAGTCCTGCGTATCGCACCTGCTGCAGCATCGCCATACAGGTAACGGTCAGCAAGATAACCAGCAGCAAGGCTGTGGCAAGGTACCGCGAGATCACGGGCCGATCCGCATCCGCTTGTCGAGCATTCATAAAATCTTACCGCTCGTTGACGCAATCATAGCGCACCCCGGTACCACACGGATGGTTACTTCTTATTATTGGTGCCTGAATCAAGTACCGCCATAAATGCTTTCTGGGGGATGTCTACCTGTCCCACCGATTTCATCCGTTTCTTTCCTTCACGCTGCTTGGCCCACAGTTTTCGCTTACGGGAAATATCTCCGCCATAGCACTTGGCCGTCACATTCTTGCGAAACGCGGGGACGGTCTCGCGGGCAATCACGCGAGATCCAATCGCGGCCTGGACAGCAACTTCAAACATGTGTCGGTCGATCTCTGACTTGAGTTTTTTTACGACCGCACGTCCTCGCGTATCGGCATCCACCCGATCACAAATCACGCTTAACGCATCCACGCGAGTTCCATTGACCATGATATCCATCCGCACCAGGTCTGCAGGAAAGTATCCCAGCAACTCGTAATCCATCGTCCCGTAACCACGGGTGGCACTTTTCAACTTATCGTGTAAATCGTAAATCACCTCTGCAAGCGGCAGGTCATAGGTCAACATGGCCCGCGTGGTCGAGACGTATTCTGTATTCTTGTAAACACCGCGACGATCCTGGCATAATTTCATCGCCGGTCCAATACACTCCGTGGGTAAGACTATCTTGACACGCACGATCGGCTGTCGAAACTCATCAATATCCCCTGCTTCTGGTACCTGCTGGGGTCGATGGATTGCTAACACTTCTCCCGAAGTATCCACGATTTCATAAGTGACGTTGGGTGCCGTCTGGACCAGGTCTACGTCCGATTCCTGTTCCAGTCGTTGCTGAACAATCTCCATGTGCAGCAAGCCCAGAAACCCGCAGCGAAATCCAAAACCAAGTGCGTCACTGCTTTCCGGCTCAAACTCAAAACTGGGATCATTAATTGCCAGCTTGTTGAGTGCGTCTCGCAACTCTGAAAAATCCTGGCCATCGGAGGGATACAAGCCACAATAAACCATACGTTTCGGTTCCTGGTAGCCGGGCAGCGGCTCCACGTTAGAAGTCGCCACGTCACTAACCGTATCACCAATATGAACGGTCTGTAACGACTTGATATTACAGATCAGGTAGCCAACCTGTCCGGCCTGCAGCTTTTCACATGATTGCTGCTGGGGTACGAACTGTCCTAATTCCACGACCTCGTAGGTCTTGCCAGCTCGCAGGAACCGGATTTTCTGTCCACGCTCGACGGTTCCATTCATGACCCGGACATAGGTGATCGCGCCTCGATACTCGTCGTAATGAGAATCAAAGACCATCGCCTGCAGTGGTGCCGAGGCATTCCCCTGGGGGGGCGGTACACGTTCAATGATGGCGTCCAGTAATTCCGTAATGCCAATACCCGATTTGGCACTGACTTTCATTAACTCCGAGGAATCCAACCCTAGCGATTGTTCAATTTCTTCCGACACCTCGTCGACCCGAGCATTCTGTAAGTCAATCTTGTTGATAGCCGGCACGATCGCCAGATCATGTTCCACCGCTGAGAACGCATTGGCCACGGTTTGCGCTTCCACGCCCTGGAAGGCATCCACGAGCAGCAGCGCTCCCTCACAACAGGTTAACGAGCGAGACACTTCGTACTGGAAGTCAACATGACCCGGTGTATCAATCAAGTTCAGTTCGTAGAGTTCGCCCTCCCGCTCGTAGTGCATACGCACCGCACGGGCCTTGATGGTAATCCCGCGAGCTCGTTCTAGTTCCATGTCATCCAGCAGCTGTTCCTTCATCTGCCGCTTTTGAATCGTACCGGTGGATTCCAGCATCCTGTCTGCCAGGGTACTTTTCCCATGATCAATATGCGCCACGATGCAAAAGTTACGGATCTTGCTGCAATCTATTTCACTCATCATTTCTACCAATTCAAATCGTTCCGGATCGTTGGCGATGACGCAGGGTCATCCCGTCCAACGTTTTTTCCCGGGTACGATGCTTTGCCGTACGAATTCTCGCGAGAGTTAATGGTCCGAGAGGTTCACCCCCTCTCATCCACAACTCTTTTTGTACATCAGACGTCCAATTCCCGCTGCGCCTATATAGCCAGCAGCACTTCCCAGGCCAGCAAAATCAATGACGGTACGCTCTGCCAAAACAGGAAAAGTATGGTCTTTAAAACCACTTCGAATCCGTTCGAGAAACTCCTGTCCCAGGGCAGTTCCTGAACCGCCAAAATTCATGGCCCCACCCAGAACCACGATTGCCGGATCGATCGTATGTACCAGGGTCAGGATGCCAAGAGCAAGGTAATCAGCGGTTTCCATTACCATGCGATGTGCAAGCGCATCACCCTGCACCGCTTCCTCGTAAAGCATCAACGTAGTCAATTCCTGCCCATCCCTAAGTCGGTCGTTCAACGAGGATGAGGAATCTGTCTCCAGTGCCTCGCGAGTTCGCTTCACGACAGCAGTCGCACTTGCGTAAGCTTCGAGGTGACCCGGTTGACCGCAGGAACACATTCGTGCTGCAGGACCACTCTCGATAATCACATGCCCGCACTCTGAACCATGACTATTCTCACCATCAAGCAAGAGGTCACCCAGGATAATACCACCGCCTACACCTGTCCCCAGTGTCAACAACACCATGCTGTTGTACTGTTGTCCCGTCCCGATCCAGTACTCACCATAGGCGGCAGCGGCGGCATCATTCGCATAAGCAACCGGGCACTGGCAGGCGGCAGATAATGCATCTCGTACTGGAAAGTGTCGCCAGGCAGGAAGGTTCGGTGGTTCCAGGATCATTCCAGCCGGAATATCCATGGTCCCCGGAGTACCCAGGCCGACCGCAGCCAATTCCGCCGGATCAATCCCGGCCGACGAGAGCAACGATCCAATGGCATCTGCCATCCGTTGAATTCCATCCTCGGGACCTCGTTCCTGGTCGGTCGGAATTCGCGTGGCACCAATGGTGTGGCCCTGGTCATCCACCACGCCAATCTTGATCCCGGTACCACCAAGATCCACGCCTGCGAAAAGGGGTCGCTGAGCATCCCCCGGAGTCACATGTGGACAATCACTGGCCATCAAACACCTCTCCTGACCTGCTGAACACCATCTTCGATCAGGAGCATCTAAAAACTACCCGGATGATCATCCTGAACCATTCACTATAGGAGTAAAATGGGCTTTGAGCAATTGTTTGAGGCCTCGTAAAACGCCTCCTGCAACGGCGTCTTAGACCACCAGGCGGCCCCGGCAGAGTATACGGACATTGTCGCGCAGTATCCTGGTGCCTTATAATGAAATATCTCGGTTCCTGGGACCCTGAGGTTCCATTTTGTCGACATCACACTTCGGGCCTGGACAATCCTGTCACCTTGCCGCGCGTCCAGCGACTTTTTCTGAAAAAACGAAGCATGTCAAACAAATTCAGCCACTTACCAAACTCGTTAGCTCACGGGCTGACACGCTGCCAGATCAAGGCAAGATACCTGTTGCTGCCTGGCATTCTCTTGCTAGTGGCCCCGGGATCTATCACCGCTGCGGATCCGCCAACCGCTGCCAGTCGCGAAGTAACCACCGGCCAATTAATCGAGCAACTGGGGCATGCTTCATTTGCGATACGCGAGAAGGCAGCACGCACTCTCGCATCCAGGGGCATCCAGGCCCAGAAAGAATTGAAGCAAGCCCTGCTCAATCCCGACCTGGAAATTCGCATGCGTGCTCATCGCATTCTGTTAAAGTCACTCCAATCGGAGTTTGCTGCCAAGATTGCTGCTTTCATCTCCGACGTGGACGGAAAGCAGGAGCACGATCTGCCAGGTTGGAAACAATTTAGAGAAACAATGGGCAATGATCGTAACACGCGACAATTGTTTGCGGACATGGTACGCCGGGAATCGGAACTACTGGAATCTTTCGACAAGGCGATCAACCTGCAAGCAACTTTCATGAAACGTCTTACGGAATTACGGCCTGGCAGTACGACTTTCCAGTCATCTGGATCACGACAGGCTCACCCGGCTACCCTGGCCGTGGTATTGCTGGTCGTTACCGAATCCAATATTGCCGCCAACGCGAGCGTTTTCTCCCAGGTATACAACCTGTTGAACTCCAGTGCCACCCGGCAGATTGTGAAGGGCAGTCGGCACAACGCCATCATCATGAAAATGATGAGTCGACTTGTTTTAAAGAAAGACATCAAAACCAGCAGCTATTACTCGGTCATGCTAACACTTAATTATGACATGAAAGAAACGGGACTGGCACTTGGACGCCGCATGCTCAAGGCTCCCACGCCGTCCTACTCGACGACTCAATATGCCGCCATCGCCGTTGCACGCTTTGGTAGTGCGGCAGACATTCCTTTGCTGGCTCCTCACTTGAAGAATGTTTCGGTATGCCACACCTGGAGTAATCCCCAGGTACAACCGGGCGTGATCAAGACCCAGGTACGAGACGTGGTCCTGGCACTGCTCATCCATTTGACCAAGCAGGATCACAAGGAATACGGATTCGAACTTCTGCGCACCAGTCCCACCACCCTGTTCCATACGTATACCTGTGGTTTCACCAAGGAAGAAAAGCGGGAAGCAGCCCAGGCCAAGTGGAATACCTGGTACGAGAAAAATAAGCCGCAATGATCTTATTTACTCATCGTGCTCGCTAACATGATTTCCCTGCTCCCCGGACAACCGCAGTTCCGTGGAAGAAATGTCACGACGAAATGCCGATCCTGGTACGGCGGTACAAAGTTGGGCCAGTTCCAGCGGCAATACCAGGTCATCCAGTTGGCAAAAACCACCGCTCTCCAGTCCCACTGATGGCATGGCTTGATTTACTAATCGACCAAAGACCAGGAAGCGACATCCGGAATTCCTGATCGCGGCAATCGCCTCCTGGTGAGATATCTCATCCGGATAATACTGGGAATCTGCCATCCGGATAATCGTATCCACGCCCACCACGAACGTCGTCTTCGGGAACAGGCTGGCCTTACCCGCAAACGTGGCCTGGCTGGTTAACCAGATCGGATCTTCTCCGGCAAACTGAAAAAGGCGACCAGCGGCTTCCGTAAACGTCAGCCCTGGCTTGTCGACGTTTTCAATCGACAATTCATATTCAACGGTCGTACCTGACTCGGCGGCCACGTATTCAGCAATCTCCCGATGCCCCTCGTGGTACGGATTAAAAGAGCCTGGAAACAGAAACCGTGGCGACTCGCTGGCAACGTCAGAAACTGGTTCACGATGGTCAGCCCCATGATGTTCCCAGGCAAAGCGGCAGCGTTCCATGCTTCCTGCTCGCAAATCGCCCCAGCCATTGTACACCTGGAGTACATCAATAAGCGTCAACATGACCTCGCAGGTCGCTTCCTGCTGACGTGACAAGCGTGATTCGGTTTGTAATCGACATGATCGGCTTACCGTTCCAACCGCTGGGTTACTGGTAACCAATGGATCCTGGAAAGCAACTCCAAGATGCACGCGACCATCCAGGTCCGCAGGTGCTCCTGGTCCAAGGTGCCCGGTGACAGAAACCGCCACGTTTGCCTCGACCGTTGATTCCAGCACGCCCTGGGCCATCAGGACTGCAACTTCCTCGCTGACTGGACCGGGGTCTTCCAGGAGAGCAGCGGATACACCCAACCAATCCTGTTTCGTTCGGTTTCGGTAGGTTACCGCGGATCCACACAGGTAATCAGATATACCAGGGGTTCCGCCGAGCATCGCAGCTACCATGCCAGCCGTACAGCTTTCTGCAAAAACGACTTGCAGGTCCAACCGGCGCAGCAAATCAGCATTCAACCGGCAAAGGGGTTGGATCACCTCCTGGAAATTATCAGTTCTCTGCTGTGCAGGTTCCAAGCGGAGACCTCCCACGTGTAATTACGTTCCTTGACCAGTTCACGAACCGGCAGGTTCACTTCAAGCCTATTGTCGATTGCTCGCCCCTTGCCAGCAAGACCTGGTTGATTCTACCATCCACCTGGCTGCCACGGCCAATGGATGGAACCAGCTATCCAGTCTACAATAATCCCGTGAACAAGATCCATCATGGCCCTCACGCCACTCCATCACCAGGCATTTCGTCCAATGCAATAATGCTGGGAACCGTCTACGGACTGATCTCAGCCGCCGGTTACACCCTGGCCAATATCTACCTGCGGTCGCTGGTCGACTGTCATCCTGCATGGATTTCATGTGTCAAGGCAATTCCAACCCTGATGCTGGTGCTGCCCTGGTTAATGCTTCGCTGGTCACGAGGAAGCCGACAACTGTTTGCTCACAGGGCCCTAATACTACTCGCCGTTACCGGCTTGATTGGACACCTCTGTGGCAATGTTGTCTTCCAGTGGTCACTGGGTATCATCGGGCTGGTGCTGGCCGTACCGCTAACGCTGGGAACGATGATCGTGACGGGAGCCTTCCTGGGGGTTCGCTTTCTCAAGGAACAACTTACACGTTCGACCTTGGTCTCGATTACGTTACTGGTCTGTGCCGTGTTCCTGCTTTCCCTCGGGGCCAGCGAGGCAAATAAAAGCGTGCAACCTGGTGAAGCGGACCTGCAACGCTCCCTTCCCGTCTCCCCGTGGATCCTGGTCGGTGGCGTCGCCGCAGCTTGCCTGGCCGGTGCCGCATACTCGTTGCTGGGTGCTGCCATTCGTTATGGACAGAGCAGGCAAGTTTCCCTGCCCATGACCCTGGGAATCGTCAGCCTGGTCGGATTGATTTCGCTGGGAATCCTAAGCCTCATCGATCCAGGCCTGGAAATCATGCTGCAGACAGAGCGGCAAGATCTCCTGTACATGTTCTATGCAGGTATCTGGAATGCCGTCGCTTTCCTGGCACTGGTCAAGGCGCTCAATCAAACCTCTTTAATTCACGTTAATGCCTTGAGTGCTACCCAGGTTGGCATGACCGTGATTGCCGGATTAGTGCTGTTCGGGGAAGCCTTAACATGGATGACAGCCTGTGGCGTGGGACTCACCATCCTCGGGTTACTCCTGATGCGGGGTAACACTTCACCAGCGTCATCTTCCGAGGTCTCGTAGAAATCCAGATCCCCGGTGGACCAATCAGTGGACCATTCACGGGATATCGACGATACCTAACGCCTGGCGGTGCGGTGCGGTCACCTGTTGGATCTGTTCGCGTGATTCAAAAGGAACATACATACCTCGCATGACCATTTGATAACGCTGACCAACCTGGTAATCAGGGATCATGAATTGAAAATCCCATGCCGGGTTTCCCTTTCCACCACCAGATGGTGACTGTGTCAAGCGCACCTGGTCTTTCGGTCGAAACATCTGCACCCAGGCCATTTGGTGACTGACACCAAAATACCAGGGCGTTGCATAGCGAAACCTGGAGCGATTGAAAACCAGCGTAAGGGGAAACTCATCGTCATGCTTGAAGCTTCTTTGGTCTGCCAGGCCGACG
>JAZADA010000446.1:0-5142 GCA_036124135.1 Planctomycetota bacterium
GCTTTACTGATGCCTCGCGACAGTGCCATGGGATCGGCACCAGCAGCAATCATCTTGAGCCCCTCGCGGAAAATCGCTTCCGCCAGAACCGTGGCCGTGGTCGTACCGTCACCAGCAACGTCATTCGTCTTGCTGGCAGCTTCCTTAACCAACTGGGCCCCAAGATTCTCATAAGGATCATCCAGTTCAATGTCTTCAGCTACGGTGACCCCGTCCTTGGTTACCTTGGGTGATCCCCAACCCTTGTCCAGAACAGCATTCCGGCCCCGAGGACCCAACGTACTGCGGACCGCTCGAGCAAGTTTTGAAACCCCAGATAACAACGACTGCCGGGCAGCTTCTTCAAACAGCATTTGTTTTGCCACGTCCGGTTTCCTCCTCGTACAGCAAAAATGGCCAAATTATATCAATCACCACCGTCCCTGGTGGAGCCGAGACCAATGCTCAGCTCCCTTGCCCCACAGAACGATGATTAGCAATTCCTATCAACTTCAATCACTTCTGAGTCATTATGCCTGTCACAACGATATGCCTGTCACAACAATCTCACTCGGTTAAACCACCACGCTTTTTGGCAGTCCACCACATAAAGAACCTGTTTTTCTTGCAAGCCGTGTGCCAAGTCCCCCGATCCGCCCTGAAAAGGGGCCCTAAAAACAACGTAAGCTACTTACAACAAATGACTTAATGTATTTTATTCAATTTCTCAGCAAGTCTTCCCGTACGATCTCAACAAAGGGTCATGCCATTATGGCAGGGCTGCTGCGCCCTGCCGTTGCCAAGCTGTCCCACGACAGCCCTCGACAAGCCCTGCGAACTGACAACTGAGACCCCCATCCGCCAAGAGCCTTCCCGGATACGCGCTGAGCCATGATCGGGAACTCGCAGAGTGCGACCAAACCGCTAACCTCACAGAGCTTACCGTCCTTGACGATTCCTCACCAGCCACCCTAGGATGGGCCCTCTTGGACCGCACACGTGATTTTTCCTGATATGCCGCGAACCGAAATGCAAACGACCAAAGTAGCCATTGTTGGAATGGGGACCGTAGGGACTGGGGTTGCCCGCCTATTACTGGACCACGGGGATCGCACAGCCCGGCATGCGGGACGTACGCTATGGCTTGAACGGGTGGTTGTGCAGGATGTTCAGAAAGAACGTGACGCCGACCTGCCTGAGGGAATATTGACCGACGACCTGGCAGCCATCACGGAAAACCCTGAAATCGAAGTGGTTGCCCAATTGATCGGTGGCCTGGAACCGGCACGTACGATCATGCTGCAACTGCTGGAAAGTGGTAAAGATGTCATTACGGCCAACAAGGCCTTGCTGGCCGAATATGGCGGTGAACTATTTGACAGGGCTCGTGAACTGGGGCGATCGATTGCTTTCGAGGCTGCTGTCGCTGGCGGCATTCCGGTAATCACGGCTATTGGCCAGTGCCTGTCAGCCAACCAGATCACATCGATGCGCGGGATTCTCAATGGCACGAGTAATTTCATTGTCTCCGCGATGGAAGAACAGGGGACACCCTACGAGGATGCCCTGGCACAGGCCCAGCAATTGGGTTTTGCAGAGGCCGACCCATCTCTCGATGTGGACGGCAGTGACGCAGCACAAAAACTGGCCATCCTGGCTCATCTCGCTTTTGGCGCCAGGCTGCATTGGAAAAACATTCCGACGACCGGCATCGATACACTCGATCCCTTCGATCTGCAATTTGCAAAACAGCTGGGTTACCGCATCAAGTTACTGGCAAGTGCCGAATTAACAGACTTCGGGTTACAGGTCCAGGTTGCCCCGACGCTGGTCAAGATCGGCCGTCCCCTGGCCGAGGTACGTCAGGCTTATAATGCCCTGAGCATCGTGGGAGATGCCGTGGGACGTGTTTTCTTTCACGGCCTGGGAGCGGGTAAGATGCCAACTGCATCAGCCGTTGTTGCGGACATGATTGACACGGCCGTAGGGCGGACACGCCTGACCTTTCAAACGCTGAAACTCTGGTCCCAACAGGAATCGCGAGTTGATGTCGGGCAACACAGCCAACTACCTGGTCGTTACTATTTACGGTTTCACGTTAACGACTGTTCCGGTGTACTCAGCGAAATCGCCGGCATTCTCGGCAGCCAGGACGTTTCCATTGCTTCGGTTATCCAGCACGAAACCAATCCCCAAGGATCTTCGGATCGGGTACCGCTGGTGATCATGACCCACCTTGCCACGGAAGGAAGTACGGCAACCGCAATCGAACAGATTGACCAATTGCCACAGGTCCAGGCCGGTACAGTGCGACTCCGAGTCCTGGACTAAAAGATTATCAACCATGAAATACGTCATCATTATCCCCGACGGTTGTGCCGACGAGCCCCAGGAGGCTCTGCAGGGAAAAACACCGCTCCAGGCAGCAAGCACTCCCGCCATGGACAGCATTGCTGAAACTGGCATCGTTGGCGCAGCCAACCACGTCCCGGCACATTTGCCACCAGGTTCGGCGGTCGCCAACATGAGTCTTTTTGGATATGACCCCGTGACTTATTTCACGGGTCGCGCCCCGCTAGAAGCAGCAGCGCAGGGAATTCCGCTGGGACCCGATGACTGGGCCATTCGCTGCAACCTGGTCACGGTCCTGGATCAGCAAATGCGAGATTTCACTGCAGGCCATATCTCGACCGATGAATCCACACAACTACTGGAACATCTCCAGCAGGAATGCAATCCCGAGGTCTGGCAATTTATCCCGGGCGTCAGCTATCGAAACCTGTTGGTCTATCGTGGCGGGGAAGAAGCCGCTCCCTTCAGCTACGAAACACGTACCACTCCCCCGCACGACCTGACGGATCAGTTCATCGGGGACGATTTCCCCCGGGGCCCAGGCAGCCGTCTGCTCAGCGACTTGATGAGCCAGAGTAACGAGCTACTTGCGACACATCCCGTGAACGAACAACGTCAACAGGCTGAACAACTGCCAGCAACCAACATCTGGTTGTGGGGGCTCGGCAAGCAACCCCAACTCCCCCTGTTCTCTGAGACCCACAACAAATCCGGGGTCATGATTACAGCAGTGGACCTGCTACGAGGAATCGCGCAGCTGATCGGTTGGCGACAAGTCGACGTTCCAGGTGCTACGGGTTACACGGACACCGATTACGCTGCCAAGGGGCAGCATGCCATCGCCGCCCTTTCGGATGCGGAGACGGACATCGTTTGTGTCCACGTTGAGGCAACGGACGAAGCCTCTCACGAGGGCGACCTGGCTGCCAAGATTACCGCCCTGGAAAACATTGACAAACAGATCGTGGCTCCGCTACACCAGGCATTGCAGGATCAGGGAGACTACCGCCTGATGGTAACACCTGACCATCCCACTCCCTTGCAGATCAAAACGCACAGCCATGGTGCAGTCCCCTTTGCCATCGCGGGTACGGGGATCAAAGCGAGTGACCAAAAAACATACGATGAACCCACGGGAGAATCTTCATCGGTTCAATTCCCGGAGGGCTGGAAGTTAATGCAGTACTTCCTGGACTCCTGAACAAATTCCTCCTGCCACCGTTCCCTCCCTTGAACTCAAAACGTGAGACAACCTGATCCTGTTAGTTTTTGAACAATAACTTAATTCCTGGACAATGAATTTAAGATGGCTTTAATCGTACAAAAGTTTGGTGGAACCAGCGTTGCAACACCTGAAAAAATCAGGGCTGCTGCAGAAAAGGCGATACGTGCACAGCAGTCTGGCAACCAGGTCGTGGTCGTGGTCAGCGCCATGGGTAAAAATACGGATATGCTCGTCGACCTGGCAAACCAAATCAATCCTCGGCCCCCGGCACGAGAGATCGACATGCTGCTTTCCACGGGTGAGCAAGTGAGTGTCGCCCTGATGGCCATGGCGATCGATGCCATGGGGCACCAGGCGATCAGCCTGACCGGTGCGCAGATCGGTATTCGCACGGACAGTTCCCACACCAAGGCCCGCATCATTTCGATCTCAACCGATCGACTCCAGGCCCTACTGGACGCTGGTAATATCGTGATTGCCGCCGGGTTCCAGGGAATTGACGAAGAACTGGATATTACGACCCTGGGTCGTGGTGGTAGTGATACGACAGCTGTCGCCCTGGCCGCCGTACTGGGAGCTGCATCCTGCGAGATCTACACAGATGTTGACGGTGTCTTCACGACGGATCCACGCCTGCTGAAAGAGGCTCGTCGCATGGGACGAATCAGCTACGACGAAATGCTTGAACTGGCCAGTCTGGGAGCTGGTGTGATGCACAATCGTTCCATCGAGTTTGCCAAGAAATACTCGGTTCCTATTCACGTCAGAAACAGCAGCAATGAAAACCCCGGCACGATCATCACGGCGACCAACGAGTCGGAAGTACCTGCCGTACGTGGCGCAGCGCTCAGCACCCACGATGCCCGCATCACACTGGTGGGTGTACCCGACGTACCAGGTACCAGCCTGAAAATTTTCTCCCTGATTGCCGAACGTGAAATCACGGTCGACATGATCGTTCAAAACGTCGGGGAAGAAGGAAAATCGGATCTCTCGTTTACCGTTCCCCGGGAAGAACTGGAAGTCACCCTGGAAACGATCGAGAAAGCCGCCGAGGCCCTGCAGGCAGAAGCCATCCTGCATGATGACGGAGTGGCCAAGGTATCCGTTGTGGGAATTGGCATGACGCAACAAACGGGCGTTGCTACCCAGATGTTTCGATCCCTGGCAGACGCTGGAATTAACATCCAAATGATCACCACCAGTGAAATCAAGATCTCGACACTGGTTTCCCAGGACCAGGCAGAAGCCGCTTTAACGGCCGTTCACCGGGGTTTCCAGCTCGACACCAACCCTCCTGGGCAGGAGGACGACCTGTCACTACCTTCACAGCCAGCAAGGGAACAGAGTGAAGTCGCTGATATCGTCGACCGACTGCAAAAAGTCGGCATGGAAGAACTGGTGATCGACAACATTTCACTGGATGAAAGCCAGGCCCGCATCACGATTCGTGGAATACCCGACACACCCGGCATCGCCGCTTCCGTTTTCGAGGAAGTCGCCGCCGCGGGAGTTTTCGTCGACATGATCATCCAGAGTTTTGATGGCGAGGAAGGCTTTGCCAGCGTCAGTTTCACGGTTCCGCA
>JAZADA010000447.1:0-4155 GCA_036124135.1 Planctomycetota bacterium
AAACCTGGAAGAGACATTTCTCAACCTGGCCTGGTGCCATTATTCGCAGGCCCTGGTGGAAAAGAAAACGGATGTACGAACCAAGTTATTTCAACAGGCCGCTAGCCGGTTCGCGGAACAGGTGAAAAAGTTCCCAGCCGGGAAGCTTGCGGACCAGGCGCTTTTTTTTCGTGGCGAGTCGCTCCATAACGTGGCCGAGAAGGAGCAGGCAGCGACCTCCTTTGCTGCGTTGGTCAAGAGCTTTCCGAAATCAGCACTGCGACCCGATGCTCTCTATTCCCTGGGTGTGGCAAGAGAAGATCTCAAGCAGTTTGCCGAGGCGGGTAAAGCCTATGACCTGTTTCTCGCAGAATACCAGGAGCATAACTTGTTCACGGAAGTCCGTATGCGAAAGGCGGAAACGGTTTTGCAAACGGGTGATTTTCAGCAGGCCGCTAAACGCTTTGGTGATGTGGCGGCGATCGAGAAGTTTGTCTCGGCCGATTACGCTCTCTACCGCCAGGCTTTTTGTCTGACGAAACTGGATCAACTGGCAGCTGCCGGAAAGATCTACGTGCAGTTGGTCGAATCGTTTCCCAAGTCAAGGTTTTCAACCGATGCCACGCTCTCTGCGGGACGTTGTTTCTATCGGTCCCGACAGTACAAGGATGCCCAGTTGTGGTTTGGGAAATTGCTTGAGACGGAGGGAGATGCAGCTTACGAGGCAAGCCATTGGATTGCACGAATTCACCTGGGCAGTAAGGCTCCGGAAGCCGCCCTGGAACTTGTCGAAAAGATGTTGCCGACGGCAGCAAAAAGCCGCTACTACGTGAATCTCAAGATGGACCAGGCCGATGCCCTGTATGAATTACCGGGGAAACGAAGTGCTTCACTGGCTGCCTACCTGGCCATTGCCCAGGAGCATGCTGATTCGGAGCTGGCGCCCCAGGCCCTCTACAATGGTGCCTTCGTGGCCCTCGATACCAGGCAGTATCCGGCTGCGCTGGAGCACGCGGCTGCATTCCAGGAGAAGTTTCCCGGGAATGCCCTGTTGCCCGACGTGAATTACGTGATCGCGGAATCGCAGTTGCAGTTACAGAAACTGGACGAGGCGGAGAAGCAATACCGGGAATTGATTGAGAAGTTTAGCAAGCATCGTGAGGTGCGGGTTTGGAAACTGCGACTGGCAGTCGTCCTGTACGCACAACGCAAATATCCCGAAACAGTCACCTGGATCGAGCAGCTGGTAACAGAACTCAAGCAGCCGACCGCCGTGGCCGAGGCCCAGTTCCTGCTGGGAGCCAGCCAGTTTTCCCAGGAAAAATATCCTGCTGCCTCGACAGCGCTGCAGGCATCGCTGGCAGCAGATGCGAGTTGGCGACAGGCGGATGAGACCTTGTTGTTCCTTTCCCGCTCACAGCAAAAGCTAGACCAGTTAGCGGCGGCAACCAAGACCATAGAATCCTTGCTCAAGGATTTTCCGCGCAGCCGAGTGCTCGACCAGGCCCACTATCGCCTGGGTGAGTATCTTTATGCTGCCGGTGATTACGGGGCAGCCATCGAGCGGTATCAGCAGGTTGTAACTCAGTGGCCGAAGTCCGCCTTCGTGCCGTATGCCTTGTATGGTCAAGGTTGGAGCCAGTTGAAAACAAAGCAGTTCGATCCAGCGACCAAGACATTTTCCACGTTGGTGGAAAAACATGCCAAGCATCAATTGGCAACCCCGGGTCTGCTGGCACGTGCCATGTGTCATCGCCAGGCCAAGCAGTACCAGGCAACGATCGATGATGTCGAGGTGTTCCTGCAACGCAAGCCAGCACTCAACGATAAACTGGATGGGCTGTACGAGCGTGGCCTGGCCGAGGTGGCCTTGAAGCAACATGGTGCTGCCGTGAAATCATTCGAGGCACTGCTGGGTGAAAAAGCAGAATTTGCCAATACGGATACCGTGCTGTATGAACTGGCCTGGGCTTACCTGGGCCTCAAGGAGGGAACTCGCTCCACGGAGATGTTTAGTCGCCTGGTCAAGGAGTATCCGAAGAGCGCCTTTATTGCAGATGCCAGTTTCCGGCTGGGTGAGTCCCGGTATGAGCAGGAACAGTACGATGTGGCGATCCAACAGTATGAGAAAGCGCTGCAGCAGAAACCGGCCGGAGAGTTGCTGGAGAATGTCCTGCACAAGCTCGGCTGGGCTCATTACCAGGATGGTAAATTCGAGTTGGCACATCAGCGGTTTACCGACCAGTTGAAACAATTGCCGGAAGGGCGTCTTGTCAATGACGGTACGTTCATGCAGGCAGAAAGCCTGTTCAAGCTGAAGAAATACGAGGAAGTGTTTCCGGTCTACGAGAAGTTGTTGAAGTTGGAACTTTCCTCCCCCCAGTTCCAGGTGCTGACACGACTGCACGCCGGCCAGGCGGCTGGACAGTTAAAACGTTGGCAGGAAAGCCTCGCGATCCTGAAAACCATTCCCAAGGAATTCTCTGAATCCAGTTACCTTCCGGAAACCCATTATGAAATGGGTTGGGCGCAGCACCAGTTGAAGAAATATGAACAGGCGCTGGAGTCCTATGAAGAAGCCGCCACGGAGTCGCGGACGGCCGTGGGTGCCCGGGCTCGCTTCATGATGGGCGAGGTGGAATTTGAGCAAAAGAAGTTTGCAGCTGCGATTCGACATTTCCAAAGAGTGATGTTCGGGTTCGGTGGCAAATCGGCGCCGGCAGATGTGAAAAGCTGGCAAAGTAAATCCGGCCTGGAAGCAGGACGTTGCTGTGAAGTCCAGGCCCAGGGTAGCAAGACCAAGGCGGATCGCACCAAGTGGATCACCGAGGCACAGAAATTCTATACGTACATCCTGCAAAGTCACCCGCAGAGTGGTTCGGCAGGCCTGGCCAAGAAACGGTTGGAAGCACTTTCTTCTCTCCGGTGATTGGAGTCGTTGCCAGGGAATGTTTTATTGGTTCCCAGGTCTGTTTATTGTCTAATACGCTTCGTGGCCAATTGCGCATGTCAGGTTTGCCATACGGAAGCAATGTTTGCGGTACCGTTGCGAGAGGAAATGAAGTTTATGGTCAGGTGTTCGATGATCGATAACCGTTCGAAGAGACTGTGGCGCGGCTGGACCCTGGTGGTCATGCTGGTCGCTGCCTTTGTCTGCTCGGATCCGGTCCTTTCTTACCAGGACCAGGAAGGGCAGGGGGAAGGTGCTACAGCGGAAGAATCCGTGGCGGGACCGTCCAGTGAACTCCAGGAAGATGATCTCCTGGCAGAGGATGTGACGGAAGAAACAGGTCCAAGCACCGCCTCCGATGCGGTGCCAGGAATCAATATCTTTTCGTTGCTGCTGGAAGGTTCCTGGTTCATGATCCCGATCGTCCTGATGTCACTGCTTACGGTGACGTTCGCAGTGGAACGATTCCTGGGGTTGCGGCGGACTCGGGTGATTCCCAGCGAACTGGTTGCAGAACTAGGAAAAATGGGAGCCGATGGTAAATCCTTCGATCCCCGCCAGGCCTATCGAATCTGTCAGCGTTTTCCCTCCGCGGCAGCGAACGTGATTCGCGTGATGTTGTTGAAAGTAGGTCGACCTCACAGCGAGGTTGAGCATGCCGTGGCGGAGGCCAGTGAACGGGAAGCGGAACGCCTTTACGGCAACGTGCGTTGGTTGAACCTGGCTGCCGCCGTGGCGCCATTGATGGGGCTGCTCGGTACCGTGTGGGGCATGATTCGTGCTTTTCACGATACGACCCAGTTGCAGGCCGGTCAGAACAAGGCAGATTACCTGGCTGGTGGTATTTACGCAGCATTGGTGACGACCCTGGGAGGGCTGATGGTTGCGATTCCAGCCGCTATCTGTGCCCACTATTTCGAGACACGCGTCCAGAAATCCTTTCATGAAATCGACGAACTGTTATTTAATCTCACTCCCCAGGTAGAACGTTTCGAAGGCCGGGTTCGGTTTAGTCGACAGGGTGCCGAGGGTACCGGGCAACCGACACCTGTGCCGCCGGTTGCAGAGACGCCTGCAGAGGCACCTGCGGAAGCGACGGAATAAAGTAGTGGGTGATGTTTTTCTCAAGGTAAAAACAAGGGTCTTGGTGATGGCAGTAAAATTAAAGCAGGGCAAGGCGTTAGCAGCGCTCAGCTTGACGCCACTGATCGATGTGGTGTTCTTGT
>JAZADA010000448.1:0-3943 GCA_036124135.1 Planctomycetota bacterium
AATCGACCAGGTTTTCCAGGGGCAAGTTGTTGCGAACCAGGTATTGCAGGAACTGGATGGGTTCCTGCCGTAAATGAATCCGAGTATCACGCGTGAGCCGGGGATAACGCTTGCGATCGATCTCGACCACGTCGAACTTGTTGAGGCTGAGCCACTGGGAGGTGAACTCGCTGGTGAACTGCTGAAACCGTGCATCCTGGATCATGCGGCTGATCTGTGCGTCCAGCGACTTGTGTAATGTATTGTCAGCAGCCTCGTCGAGCAGCGTCTCGTCGGGTGCGGTGTTCCAGAGAAAGTAGGAGAGCTTCGAGGCCAACTCGTAGGGATCCAGGTTCTCGGCCTGGGGACCGTCGCTGTTCTCGATCAGGAAGAGGAACTGGGGTGAGGTCAGGACGATCAGCAGGGCGTCCTTGATACCCTGCTGGAAGTCCCCCTGCTCCTGGAAGGAAGCGTCCCAGACGGCCATGAAGGAGGCTTCTTCGGCAGCACTGATCGGACGGCGAAAAGCCCGGGTTGCAAAGGAACGAATAATCTCGAGTGCATAAACCGCCGGTTGGTTCTTGTTCTGTGACTCGATGAAAATATCACGATGGGTGGTCGGGGGCCATGTCTCGTAAAGCGGGCCCTCGAATTCAACGGAACGGATCAGCAGTTGCGGCATCTCGCGGCCATCGGTGTATTCGCTGCGCACCCCGATCTCCCGGACGCCTGCCAGGTAGTTGACGTTGTCCTTTTCCACGTCCGGGCTGGGGTAATTATTAATAGCACCCTCGAAGATGTACTTCCTGAACTTTCCGTCATTGACCGCCCGGGGTACCTGGACCGGGGCGAACGTACTGCCACAGTCTCGCCGCAAGCCAACGTGGACTCCCAGCATCGGCGTGCGATTTTCAAAGACCTGGTAACGCTGTGCGAGCTCCTGCCCATCGTCCAGTGGAGTCAAAACGATGCGATGGGGTGTTTGTGATCCTGCATACTCAATGCCCAGGTCCAGCGAACCAGCCGACATCCTGGTTACCATGAATGCAGGTTGCTGCAGTGTCGCCGAGAAGTGTCGGTCACCCAGTTTCAGGACCAGGTTTTGTGGTTTCTCCTGGGGTGGCGGTTGAACGAATTGTTTCCCTGGTACCAGCAGTGCCTGGATTTCTGAAACGTCCAGGGCGCGTCGATACATCCGCACGTCGTCGATCTCTCCATGGAATAGCTTGGAATCCTGGATGCGACCGATGTGCATCCTGATGGCAGGATTATCCAGGTTGCCAGGTTTCACGGTACCCTTGGCCACCAGGTAGCCGTTCACATAGAGACATGTTTCATTGGTCTTGCGACGGACGACGGCCGCCACGTGTTGCCACTGGTTGACACGAATGACACCTGGCCGCGAGGCGACGGTACCGTTGGGCTTGTTTTGCGGGCTGACCGTTTCAATACGCAGGACTCCCTGGTTGTTTGGCATATCGAAATACCAACCGTGCGTCCAGTTGTACTTGCCGAGACAGACGATACCGCCCTGTTGCAGTTTGCGAGGATGAATCCAGGCAGCCACAGTGAATTCACCAGTACCCACGTTCATCGATTCGTGGCGATCGATGATGACCGAATCACTGTTGCCATTCAGCGAGATTGCTTGACCGAACGGCGAGTCGACGAAATGAGCCTTGCCTTCCAATCGGCCGGATAACTCCTGGCGTTGAGAGTCGCTCTGGGCATTGCCGTTCAGTGACCAGGACCCGATTAACTGGTTCTTCAGCCTGGAAGCGTCCGGTGCTACCTGGTCCGTTGGGGGAGGGGTCATGTAAACGTCAGCCTGGTAAATTCCGCCCTTCTTGATCGTGATGGTTTGTGGCTGGGAAAGTTCCTTGACGGTGATCACTTCTGCAGCAGTTGGATCCTGGGGTTTAGTGCCGGGGTCCAGCAGGAGACCGTCCTGGTAGCGAGCGGCATCAACCGTGACACGAAACCTGCCCTGGTGAGGTAATTCACGCAACGAGATCTTGAAGTTAGCTTTTGGACCGTAGGTACTTTCCACCTGGAACAGTTCGGCACTCGGAATAGCCGGTCGTAACAGGAGGCCACCAGGAATGGCCTGGTAAGCAGCCCCCTTGGGATAGCCAGGAGTGCCACGCATGCAGGCAAAAACCGCATGGTAGATACTGTCGTAGTCACGCCAGCCGCGAACCGTGGCATTTCCCTGGTAACCCTCGATGAAACGATACCTGGTCCGCATCCGAAAGGGTTCGTAAGAAAACGGCCGTGAGGGCGATAGCTCGGTTACCATGAAATTGTTGTTGGCTAACAGGTGGCTGTTAGCACCCAGGATTAGCTTGTCCGGACAGGGCTGCGGGTTAATGGCCTTGCCAAGGTTTACACGAAAATTCTGAATGACGGGCTTGGCCTTTTCGTCAACGATGGCCAGGTCGAGTGCCTTCTCGGCAATGTCGAAATAAGCCTCGATCAGCAAGGGAGAAAGAAGCAGCGTTTCGTTGTTGTTGGCGAACCCTTCCCGGGATACCGAGTCGGGTGGCAAGATGTCGGTGAGATTGTCTTCCAGGCCCAGCAAGTCTCGCAGGGTGTTTCGGTATTGAGAAACAGTAAGTCGTCGTGTGGATCCATTTCGCTCGGTGTCACGTGCCCGAGCAGCATTCATTGATTCGCGAATCCATGTCGTGAGTGCCTGTCGCTGCTCCGCCGTCGGTTGCAGTTCGTCCGAGGGTGGCATAGCCTCATCATCGATTTGCCTGAGAATATCTCGCCAGAGGAACAATTCCTTGCTCTGCAGTGAACCGTCCAGGTGATCCAGTCGTATCCCGGATTTCATTTCATCAGCATTGTGGCAACGCAGGCAGAGTTGCTTCAGGAGCGGCTGTACCTTTGCCTGGAATGTTTTTTGTTCCACCGTGGGCGTTGCTTTGCCGGTATCTTCCTGGCCGAAAACCGGGTTGCTCCCTAGCATGATGCATACCAGGATCACCGGAGAAATAACCAGGTTCGAAATAGACAGGGATCTTGTCTGAAGCATGGTTTCCACAAGTTCAGTGTTCGTGGCGGGAGAATCGGTGGATAGAGGAAATATAGCAGAAGAAGAGACTTGTGTCGCATTGAATGAAGTCATTCAACGTGGAAAGTCAACGGTGTCCACACCCCGGCAGTAACGTCTCCGCGGTTTCTATCAAAGCCATCAAGAAGCTAGGGGTGAAGCGTGATCGTCGGTTCCGAAATCCCAAACGCAGAATTCTTGGATTCCCTGTGTAGCAACAGGTTCCGGTAATCCATCAGCCAGTGAACCATTCCGCCCAGGAACCAGAGGAGTGCAGCGATTGCAAGTACGAAGTTACTGAGTCCAGGAAGCAGTGAAAATATTGCCAGGAAGATGGCAAATCCTCCCGGGCCTAAATGGGGAGTAGCTGGAAGAGGTTGATTCAACAAGTGCCACATGTCCGCAAGGACTCCATGAATTTGAAAAGCTGGTAATTAACGTGGTTCGAAGCTGACGAAGTTGAATTCTTCGTAGATTTCCAGCGAAGTCAAACCCGATTAGGTAACGTGATGTTCGGTTGATAACCTGTCTCATCCCGTTACATAACCAGGTTTTTCACAGTGAGAATTATTCTCAAAAGAGGCGTGGCACGATTCGTTCGGAGAATTGCTCGTACCCGCTTGTCCAGTAGAATGCTAGCGGTTTGCAAGTTGTTGCTGAGAACTATTCTCACATGGAAAGTAAGGTCAGTAGGCAACCTGTCCTGGCTTTTCCACGCACAAAAAAACTATTGGATTCTAAGAAAAATCCGTTGAACATCGCGCGTCCGTGTATGAAATCAATCGATCGGTTGAAACATCCGGTTGATGAGCGAGTAGACAGATTGGCCGTGTTAAGTTCGCTGGTTGTAACACGCACTGCCTACTGGTTTCAGTTGGATCGAGTGGGATGCACAAAGAAGTAGTC
>JAZADA010000449.1:0-2656 GCA_036124135.1 Planctomycetota bacterium
GAGCCAGGGGAGCCGTTGGGACAGTTCATGGCGTCACGCAAACTCTATCTCTCGATGTGGCTGGCCACGATCGCGATTGCGTTCCTGGTGCGAAGTGGTGTTGGTTGCTACTGGCAGTCGCAACTGCACGCACCCCATGCCTTCGGAGCATTTGAGGGAGACAGTCATGCTTACTGGGTGCTGGGTCTGCAGATCCTGGAAGGGAAACCTTATCGTTATGGTGACGATACTGCCCAGGTATTTCGTGCTCCGGGGTATCCATTGATGCTGGCAGGGATGTTTGCTGTCCTGGGCAAGGATGTCCCGGTCTTGATGGCGAGGCATTTGAATGCAGTGTGGGGAACGGTCACGGTGATCCTGGCGGGATGCCTGGCGGGCCTGTTGTTTGGTGGCCAGGTAGCCCTGATCGCGGGGATCCTGGTTGCGATCTATCCAGGTTCCATTGTCATGGGGAGCCTGGTTCTGACCGAGGCTCCGTTTTGTCCCTGGATGTTGCTGCAGTTGATTTGTTGGCTCCAGGCGGTTCGTAGTGATTCATCGAGATCGCTGCTGGCATGGTCGCTGCTGGGGGGAGCTTCGGCGGGAATTGCGATCTTGATTCGCCCCAGTTGGTTCTTGTTTACCGCCTTTAGCATAGTGGTGGCCCTTGTTGCTGTGTCGCAGAAAAAACGGCAGGCGGTTATTGGTGGATTGATGCTGGCCAGTACTGCTTTGGTCCTGATGCCCTGGTGGGTGCGAAATTACCAGGTAACGGGTCAGTTCGTTCCGACGACTCTGCAGGTCGGTGCCAGTCTTTACGATGGCTTAAATCCAGGAGCAACGGGCGCCAGTGACATGCGTTTCGTCTTACCGATGGTACGGGTGCAGCAAGCTGTTGATGCGGCATCACCGGGGGCTTTGCCGGGGACTTTTGAATCACGCCTGGATCATCGATTTCGGCAGGCGGCAATCGATTGGGCGCGTCAGCATCCGGGACGAGTATTGCAATTAATGGGTATCAAGCTGATCCGGATGTGGAATGTCTGGCCTAATGCGGATCCTGGGAAAAAGCTTTCCATGCGACTGGTCATGATGTTCAGTTACCTGCCGATGATGGCCTTGGTAGGTCTGGGGTTATGGCAGCAGCGACTGGAAGGCTGGGGGACGTGGCTGTGTGCCATGCCGGCGATTTATTTTACGTTCCTGCACATGATTTTCGTGAGTTCTCTGCGTTATCGTCAGCCAGCCATGATCACCCTGCTGATCCTGGCGGCCGTGGCACTCGGTTCGTGGTTCCTGGACAAGGAGGTCCATGATGAGCAAGCTTGCTCAGCCACAACCTGATTCGCAACCTGCGGGATCAAGATTCCATCGCACCGTCCGTTGGTTCGCCCTGCTGGGTCTCCTGCTGGCAGCCCTGTTGGTGGCCGGTCGGTATATGCTTTTTGATGAACTCGATGACCAGATTCGAATACGCGCCGAGGCGTTGTTAAAGACACGTTTCAGCGATTGCCAGGTTCAGGTCCATTCGGCCCGACGCATCTCGGGTAGGGGGATCTTGCTGAGCGGTGTGTCGATTAGCACCTCGGTAGCTGACGAGGTTCGGGCGGCGCCCGTGGTTGCCCGATCCACGGTATTCATGGATGAGTTAGAGATTCACTGTGATGCGGATTTGCCAAGCCTGCTACAGCAAGACCTGGTTGTCGAACGCTTGATCGTTCGGCGTGCGGAAGTCGATACCTGCCGGCTTTCGGATGGAACATGGCTGTTTCCTCGAGCCGTGATGGGATCCACGCAGTCGCTATTACCACCCATCGATATTGAGGCAGCTACGCTGCATTGCCGGGATCTTGTACGGGGGCAGGAGGCGGCCCTGGTCCTGGAACATGTGCAGGGATCATTAAAATCCGGTGACGAGCAGGAACCGGGTACCCTCCGGGTCGGAGACCGTCAATCGCCAGCCAGTTACCAGTTCCAGGGCAATTGTTCCAGCGATCGTTTCAAGCAGTTGGAATTGGCCGGGGAATTTTCTCCAGCGACCGGGCAATGGCAGGCAAGCGGTACGATCGAATCATTGCGTTTTGCCTCTGACAGCTTGTCCTCGATTCCCTGGGAACTGCCCTGGAGCTGGCCCGCGGAACTGGAATTGCGTTGTCGCTCGAATGTGCAGTGGACCGTGCGGAGTTCGTTGCCAGGGGTGCCTGACGCGGGAACTGCAGCAGCGGAAACGAACTGGGTTGGAGCGTTGCAGGTGCACGTCACCGAAGGTTACGTGCAGGATCCACGATTGCCTTACCCGGTTACCGATATCGAGGCCACCGTAAAGATAAATCCAGGGGGGGTGGAGGTTAGTCAGTTCCAGGGGCGTTGTGGGACGGCGAGGATGACCGGCGATTTTCACAGCCAGGGTTTGCTGGAATCGTCGCCCTGGCGTTTGCAGGCGGAAATGGAACAATTGACATTGAATCGATCGTTGGCGGATAAGTTGTCACCAAAGTGGCGTCATACTTACGACCGGTTTTCTCCCAGTGGACACGTAGACGTTGAGCTCACGCTGCTGAAAGAGGCCGGCGAGGTCCATACGAACCTGAAGATTCAATGTCAGGATACTTCCTTTGTTTATGACCGTTTCCCCTATCCCCTGGAAAAAGGCCGCGGGTTGGTGCAGTGGGCTGAT
>JAZADA010000450.1:0-11475 GCA_036124135.1 Planctomycetota bacterium
TGATCCTGTACGACTATCCCTGTACGATTAAACCTTTCTACATGCGTGTGAACGATGATGAGAAAACGGTTCGTGCCATGGACGTCCTGGTCCCCAAGGTGGGCGAGATTATCGGCGGTAGCCAGCGAGAAGAGCGGTTGGATGTGCTGGAACAGAGGATGGCAGCCCAGGATCTGAACACAGAGGATTACTGGTGGTATATCGATTTACGTAAGTTCGGTACCGTGCCGCATGCAGGTTTTGGATTGGGACTGGAGCGCGTGGTCCAGTTCGTGACCGGCATGGCAAATATCCGGGACGTGATTCCCTTTCCGAGAACCCCTGGTAGTGCCGATTTTTAATCCCGATACGAGGTGAAATCATGCATCGTTTACTTGGCTGTTTCTTCTTCCTGGCAGGGCTGGTGTTAATCGCGGGGCCGGCCCAGGCTCAGCATACGAAGGATTCACTGGAAGTCATCCAGAAGCGAATCAAGGAGAAGAAAGCGATCCTGATTGATGTGCGGGAGCAACGTGAGTGGGATGCCGGGCACCTCAAGAAAGCGCAACTGGTTCCGCTGAGCAAGTTGCAGGCTGGAGTTAAGGAAAAGATGTTGCCCAAGGACAAGATTATTTACTGTCATTGTCGTTCGGGGGGGCGAGTCCTGATTGCCACGTCGATCCTCAAGCCACTGGGCTACGACATTCGACCCTTGAAGCAAGGTTACCAGCAATTACTGGGAGCTGGCTTTGAAAAGGCGGCTGATCCGCCAAAGCCTAAATAGGGCGCAACCCGGAGGCTTGGTTAGCCGGCCAGCCACTGCGTCGAGATTACCAGCCAGGGCAGGATGCAGATGAAGATAGAGCCCCGGGTGATTGTCGATGGAGCAGGATCCTGGCGTGTCCGGGTAGCAATCGCGCAGAGAATTAAACCGACGGTGCCGCTCAAGCAGGCCACCAGCAGCATCAAGCCAGGCAGGGCACGCAGGAGAGCGGGCCACTCGGTATCTGACCAGTAAAGTGGAATAGCGGCGAGTAGCCCCACAACTTCCGCGGCGAGGGTAGACAGCGTGGTCAACATCCAGCCCACGGTGATAAACTCCGCAGTTCGTTGGTCGGGATTCAGCTGCGTGGATTTCCTGGCAGGTGCTTTCTTCTGGCTGGCCTGCCGACGTTTCTTACCCATCTGCCATTTCCTGCGAGCACGTGAAAGCCTGGGAGCTCATGCGATGAATCGATTCCCTGCTCAGCTGGTCGTGGCGGCCCGACAACGGGTGATGGCATCATGGAATTGCTGGAACAGGTAACGACTGTCATGAGGTCCGGCAGATGCCTCGGGATGGTACTGTACGCTGAACGCGGGATACTCGCCATGGCGGACGCCGGCAATCGTATCGTCATTCAGGTTGCGGTGAGTGATTTCCAGATGCGCAGGAAGGTTTTCTTCCTCCACCGCAAATCCGTGGTTCTGCGAGGTGATTTCCACACGCCCGGAGTCGATGTTCAGTACGGGCTGATTGGCGCCCCGGTGCCCGAATTTGAGCTTGAAGGTCTTGGCTCCCGAAGCCAATGATAATAGTTGATGCCCCAGGCAAATACCGAAGATGGGAACTTGTGGTAATAGCTCCGAGATCGTCTTGATCGCGTAGTCGATCGGTTCCGGGTCTCCCGGACCGTTGGAGAGAAATACCCCATCCGGTTGCTGGGCCATTACATCTTCACTGGTCGCGGTGCCCGGCAGGATCGTGATGCGACATCCCAGTTCTCGCAGGTGTCGAGCAATGTTCCATTTCATGCCATAGTCGAGTGCCACGACGTGATGTTCGGTTTGGTTGTCGCTGGCCGGCAGGCTGGGGTCGCGGGACCATTCGCTGAGCGGTTCTTCCCAGTTGACGGGTTCGGTGGGCACTACCTCCTTGACCAGGTCGCGCCCTACCAGTCCTGGACTGGCCTGGGCCTTTTTCACCAGGCTCTCATCATCCAGGTCCGTCGTGGAGAGGATTCCCTTGAGAGCTCCCACGGTACGAATACGACGGACCAGGGCACGCGTATCAATGCCTTCCAGGCCAATGATGCCGTGCTGAGCCAGGTAGTCGCTAAGGCTGCCCTGGGAGCGAAAATTACTGGCAATACGGCTGTTTTCTCGTACGATGAAACCGGACAGGTGGGGACGTGAGCTTTCCACGTCCTCATCGTTGATACCGTAGTTACCGATTTCCGGGTAAGTCATCGTGACAATCTGACCACGGTAACTTGGATCAGTGAGGATTTCCTGGTAACCGGTCATCGAGGTGTTGAAGACGACTTCTCCGTCGATTTCCCCCTCGGCACCAAAGGAAGATCCGGTAAATACTGTTCCATCTTCTAAGGCCAGCTTGGCGACTTGTGTCATGGTATCCGTATCCATCCGTGTAAGATCACTTGCAGTTTTGTTGATTTTGCAACTTGTTTCTGGTCTTGGCCCAGGTGCTTAAAGTGTTCCGCCTGTTTTGCCCGATACCCAAAGGATAGGGCTGTGGGTCTTCACGAGTCAGTATTTATACTTTCCAGTGATCAGCCTTACACCGGGGGGCTTGGTTCGGCGACCAGGCCCCCCAATTTTTTACTGGGTTTTGCTGGTCTACCGGGTATTTTGCCGAGCCACACGGAGCTGATTATAGGCCTTTCGGAACGATCTCCCAAGAACCCGCTGAGAAGAACTTACCCGGTTCTCACCGATTTGGGGACTAGGGGGCCTGAGATTGGCCCAGGCAGCGGCTAATTTGTCTTACTGCCTGCCGCAGGCGATTTTCGTTTTCTACGAGTGCCATGCGAAGAAATCCCTCTCCAGCCGGGCCAAAACCGGATCCTGGGCTGACCGCCACCTCCGCTTCTTCCAGTAGTTTCATGGCAAAGTCCATGGTCGACATGCGACTAGCCCAAGGCTGCGGAACGGGTGCCCAGACAAACATCCCTGCCTTGGGGGGTGTAACATTCCACCCGTTGCGACACAAGCCATCGACCAAGACGTCTCGACGCTGCTGGTACAGTTGTGATTGAGCTTCCACGGCAGCCTGTGTATGGCGTAAGGCGACGATCGCAGCAACCTGGATCGCCTGGAACATGCCGTAATCGTAGTAACCCTTGATGACCCCCAGTGCTTCGATCATCTGGGCATTTCCACAACAGTAGCCGACGCGCCAGCCGGCCATGTTATATCCCTTGCTCATGGTCGTGAATTCCACACCTACGTCACTGGCACCTGGTGCTGCCAGGAAGCTGGGGGGCTGGTACCCGTCAAAAGCGACATCGGCATAGGCAAAATCACTGATCACCATGAATCCGTACTTCTTGGCGAGTTTGACGACTTCCACGTAAAACTCGGGTTCCACGGTGGCCGTGGATGGATTGTGGGGGAAGTTGAGTATTAGGAGCTTGGGCCGGGGATACAGGTGCTGGCAGGTGTAGGCAATGTTGGCAAGGAGTTTTTCACTGTCGCCGACTTCCAGGGTGATCACGTTGCCACTGGCCAGGGCAACGGCATACATGTGCACAGGGAAGTAGGGTGCCGGTGTAATAGCGGTGTCGCCAGGGCCCATCAGTGCCAGGCACATGTGGCTGAAGCCTTCCTTGGATCCCAGGCAAACCGTGACTTCCGTTTCCGGGTCGAGTCGTACCCCGTAATTTTTCAGGTACTTGCTGGCTACTTCACGACGCAGGTTTAGAATTCCATTGGATTGGCTGTAACCGTGACCCCGTGGATCTGCAGCGGCCTCGGATAGCTTTTCAATCACCTCGGGTTGGGGTGGGTCAGAAGGGTTGCCCATGCCCAGGTCGATCACGTCGTGTCCTGCTCGGCGTTTCTCGTACAACAGGGCATTGATCCGTCCGAACATGTAGGGAGGCAGTCGACTGACCCGGGATGCTACCTGGATCTGGTAGTCCGAACTACTGTGCGCATCGTCAGCGGGTCCCGGGGTTTGCGGGGAAGAGCCGGTCTCAGGCAGGTCAGTTTGAGCCATGGTGCTTTTAACGCATCGAACCGTGAGGTAGCAGGAAAGCCTTCTTCAACCATACCTTGCGATTAATAGCCACGGAACGGTTCTTTATAGGAAGACAGCCACTTTTAGGATGAGTCTTCGGGAACATTCCGAATGTTCGGGACAGGCAAGCCCCGTCAGTCGGCGGTTCTAGGGAAGTGGCTGGGATGCCCGCAGGTAAGAGAACAGGTCCCGGATCTGTTGCTCGGACAGCGGCTTGAGGATTCCCTCGGGCATGATGGAACGCGGCACAGCAGCCATGTCGTCAATCTTCTCCTTGGCGACCACGATCCGCTGTCCGTCGATTCCTCGTAAGACGACCACGCGGTCATCCTGGTCCTCGATGAAACCATTGAGGGTTCTACCGTCCTCGGTAAAGATGGCAAATGTTTCAAAGCCCTTGCGAATCTCAATGCTGGGATTAACCACGTTAAGTAGCATGTTGGTCAGGTCATCCCGCTTGTAACTGGTCAGGTCAGGTCCAACCTTGCCGCCGTTGTTGAACAAGACATGGCACTTCCCACAGTGCTGCAGAAAAAGTTTTTTGCCCAGTGCTGAATTTCCGGAACCGGCTTGCAGGATTTTCTGGTAGAGAGTTATTTGCTGCTTCATTTGTTCCGTGGTAGCGCCACTGATCGCCCCCCACTGTTGATCGATGATGCGTTTGATTTCCGCATCCTGGTGCAGCAGCATCCGTCGTACCATGGTCAAGGGAATCGTTTCCCGGTCGATCTTGCCATCCGCTACCTGTTGTAGCCAGGAACGGGTCCAGGGTTTCCGACTGGCCAGCAATGATTGAGCGACAGGCCGAGTTTGTGCGGAAAACTTGCTGTAACGTTCCAGTACCGTGGTGGGGATCTTCTCGTTTTCATAGGAAACCAGGCTGACCAGGGCCGCGTTGATGACCGTGCTGTCGGATTCTTCGGAAATCAGTTTCAGTAGTGTTGGCAGGCTGGATTCCTGACGTACCTGGCCAAAAACTTCAATCAGACCGACCCGCTCACGTGCGGACGTCTTGGAATTGGCCACCTTCTCGAGGGCTTCCGTGATGGCTGCCGGCTGAGATTGACGCAGCCTCAGTTGGAGTGAACCGCCACCAGCCTTGGCAATCGCGGCGATCAATTGTGGTGGTAATTCAGCCAGTGAACGTCCCTCGAAAGCTTTTTCAAAACCCGCCATGAGTTTCGCCTGGGATGCCTGGTCGGGAGCGAATTGTAACAGCCTCGCACTTGCTACAAGGTCACGTTGGCGACCGCTGCTGGCGTAGCGTCGCATCAGTCGTTCCAGGATATGTTCCTGGACCAGTGTTAATTGCCAAAGTGTGGGATCTTCGAATAGGTTTACAACGGTTTCCGGGTTGGTTTTCACGTGAGTTTCCAGGGCCCACCACAGCAACAGCGGTAGGTGGATATCGGAGGCATCTTCGCTGTGTGTTAACAGTTGACGCGTAATGGCCAGCGATGGTTCAACGGGTAATCGGCGTGCAGAACAGGCCAACTGGCTGCGAACTTCCACGTGGGGTTCCTGGCCAGCCAGCCTTGTAAGTTGTTCCTTCAGTGCGGGTGAGATTTTCCGCTGATCACCCAGCAGGCGGATGGTCCAGGTGCGTACGTACGGGTCCTGGTGCTGCAACGTCGTGCCCGCAAAGGATGCGTCCAGGCCACCACTGAGGTTCAGTGCCCAGAGTGCATTGAGTGCCAGTAATCCGGTCTCGTTTTGAATGACGGTTCGTAAGGGTTCAATCGCAGCCGGGTCGTGGCGATCACCGAAGAGTCGAACAGCCGTTTGTCGGTACCACTTGTTGGGATGTCCGAGGATCTCGATGAGTTCCTCGTTGGAGAGTTTTTCCAGGTCAAAAGGCTTGGACGGTGGCTGGTTTTTTCCATGTAGACGATAAACGCGACCATTGGTCTTGTCGACTCGCCCCTGGTAATGACTGGCATGGTCAATTCGTTGTTCGTACATGTCGGCAACGAAAATCGCTCCGTCTGGCCCCATCTTGATGTCGACCGGTCGAAACCAGTTGTCTGTGCTCTTGAGAGGGTGTCCAAGATCCTTGGTTTTGAAAGAAGAGCCCTCGGTGGAGACCTCGCTGTAAACCACGTGGCTACTTAACGGGGAGACACCGAACAGTTTTCCCTGGTAGCGGCCAGGTAACTGCCCTCCCTCGTTGATCACGAAGGTATGCGTGAAACGAGGGACCTGATGATGGGTCATGTAGGGGAAAAATCCGTACGCATAGGGATTGGATAGTTGTCCGTGCTTGGCAAAACTTTTCTGGAAGTAGCCTCCCTGGACGTAATGAAAACCACGTGTGTTGCCACCGTTGTGGCCAGAGTAGACCCGACCCTGGGAGTCGATCTCGACCCCAAAGGAATTGCCTCCCCCCTCGGCAAAGATCTCGTAGCGGCGTTGCTCAGGATGATATCGCCAGATCAACTGTCCGACAGAATTAACCGGCTTGTCCTTGCTGCCATAGCGTCGGACGTGTCCCGAGACAGTGCTTCCCTGGGAAGCGTACAGCCAGCCATCGGGTCCCCATCGCAGACTGTTCGTGACCGAGTGAGAGTCTTCCATGCCGAAGCCTTCCAGGTGGACCTCTGGATCTCCATCCGGTACGTCGTCATGGTTTCGGTCCGGGTAGAACAGCAGGTAGGGCGGGTTCAAGGCCCAGACCCCGTCACGTCCCAGTGCCACCGAGGTGACCAGGCTAAGCCCTTCCACGAAAACCTTGTGGCGATCGTAAACACCGTCCCCGTTCGTATCCTCGTGAATCGAAACCCGATCCTTGCCACGGAAGTGATGGGGCGGTGGACGGGGAACCTTGTCGTAAACACTACGCAGGTACTTGTCACGTCCCAGCATCTTCAGCCCTGCCGGATTCGGGTATTGCAGATACTCAATAACCCAAAGCCGTCCTCGTGGGTCAAACTTGAGTGACAGTGGCTGGGCAATCGACGGATCGGTCAGGACCGGTTGCACCTGCAGGTCATCAGCGACTTCAAATAACTTGACGGCATCCTGGGGTGAACGTGCCCCACGGTCGTTGGCCAGTTTCTTGAACTGTTGGAGCGTGCTGCTGGCGTCGGTTAATTCGCGAAAAGTGGGAGAGTCGGCAGTCCGTTCTTTCCAGAGTGCCCCCTGGAGGGCGTCGCCGGGGCGATATTGCCACGAGCCCCCCATGCGCAAAGCTTGTTGCTGGTTAACCAGTACCGGCGCTGCTGCATTGAAGTTCAATCGCCCCAGGTTAAAGTAAGTCCGGATCGCGATCACGTTGGTCTGGCCCGGAATTACCAGCTGCGGCTTGATCTCGTAAGCCTCGTCACTGCCCAGGCCACTTCGGTACTTGGGGGGCAGGTTTCCCAGGACAGCGACCTTCACGCCATTGAAATACACTTCACGAGCGTCGTCGATGGCTTCCGTGTAAAACTGCAGTGTCTTGCCTTTCCAATCAGCGGGTACCTGGACCAGGCATCGATACCAGCCAAACCCTAAATTCTTTCCCTGGGAGGCGGTGGGAGCGACGCGCCAGATCTCGGGGACACGCACGGTGCGCCAGGGAGCAGGTTCTTGCCAGGCAGCTGCATCAGCTGCATAGTAGGTCAGCAGGAACGAGATCAGCAGCAGTAGCGGCGTGAGCCGGGAGCGGGGATGTCGAAGGAGAGAGAACATAGGTGACTTCGATTCCTTGGCAACATGAAATAATGAACTCCTGGAAACCAACCCCAGGTGCCTTTCATGGTACTGCATTGAAAGCTGGTGGAAAGAAGTCGGTTGGCCGCAAAGAAAAAATACATGAACATATGTACATGTATCGATCAGTCGATCGGCGTGCCATGGGCAACCCGCAGGTTGCCAGTTCAGTCCCAGGTAAGCCGTTGAGTCGGGGCGGGGAGATTCGAACTCCCGACCTCCTGCTCCCAAAGCAGGCGCGCTAGCCAGGCTGCGCTACGCCCCGAGTTGAGTTGCCAGAACCATTCCGCAGAACTTCTGGCACTCGTGATCTCTTCATGCTAACCAGTTCACCCGGTTTGAGCAATCGGCGGTCGGGCCGGGTTCCAGCCACTAGCCGGCCTTGCGCTTGAGATTCGCTTCGCTCTGCTGGCAGATCTGGTCCCGTAACCGCTCGAATTCATCATTGTTGGCAAAGTGAATAACGATCCGACCACGGCCCTGGCTGGTTTGCTTCAGGTCGACCTTGGTTCCCAGTGTACGACGAAATGCCTGTTCCAATTGGGTCAGTTGCTGATTACTGGAGCGGCGTTTTTTCTTGCCAGGGATGGGCAGAGGTTGACCATCCTCGGCCAGGATGAAAGCCTGTACCGATTCCTCGGTGGCTCGCACGCTGAGGCCGTCCGTGCATATTTTATTACAGAACTTGACCTGCTCGGCATCATCACCCAGGGGCAGCAAGGCCCGTGCGTGTCCGGCACTGATTTTCTCACTTCGCAACGTATCCAGTACCGGGTCAGGCAATTCCAGCAGACGTACCAGGTTGGCGATGGTGGAGCGATCGATCTTGAGCCGCTTTGCCAGTTCTTCCTGGGTACACTGGTGTTCTTCGAGGTAGCGTCGGAAGGAGAGCGCCTTTTCCACGGCATTGAGATCTTTACGCTGTAGGTTTTCCACGATAGCCAGTTCGGCAACGAGCCGGTCATCCGCGTCTCGCAGGCGGGCGGGTATCTGGGACCAGCCGGCCTTGATGGCGGCTCGTAGTCGTCGTTCACCGGAGATCAACTGGTAACGGTCCGCCACGCGTCGCACCAGCACCGGTTGCAACATGTCGTGTTCCTTGAGACTTTCAGACAAGGAGGCCAGCTCCGGTTCGCTGAATTCTCGTCGGGGCTGGAAGGGATTGTCATCGATTTCGTAGACATCCAGCATGAGCAGGTCGGCGCGGGGGTCGGAGGTAGTGGCCGAAGCGGCAGCAGCTGCAGGAGCTTTGGAAACGCTACTGGACTTCTTGCCCGGGCCTGTTTTCGCCTTACCTGGCCCGGTTTTCGCCTTGGTCGGGCTGGTTGCCTGCTGCGGTTCAGGGGTTCCCAGTAGGGCGGCCAAACCACGACCTAATCGCCGATCTTTACGCACAGTTCATCACCTCCATGCAAAGTTCAATATAAGCTCGGGCACCCCGGGAGCGAGGTGCGTAGTCAATGACTGAAATGGAATGACTCGGCGCTTCCGTGACATTGACATCACGAGGAATGACCGTGTCAAAGACAATATCGCCAAAAAACTCCCGGACTTCAGCATCGACTTCCTGAGTTAATTCAAGTTGAGGGTCATACATCGTTAAAACAATACCGCCAAATTCTAGTTGTCCCGGCCGTCGCTGCATGATATTGCTGATCACCTGGATCATCTGGCTGAGACCCTCGAGCGCAAAATATTCGCACTGGATGGGCATCAGGACCTCGCTCGATGCCGCCAGGGCAGTTTGAGTCAGGGGGCCCAGTGAGGGAGGGCAGTCGATCAGGACGTAATCGTAACTACCCATGCTGGCCTCCAGGTGTTGTTCCAGCGTGGTACTGTTAGCCGGGTCCCCCTGGGAGAGGACTTCTACATCCTGGAAACTGCGACTTCCCGGTAGTAAATCCAGGTATTCGGTGGCCGTCGGTTGACACGATTCTCGCAATGGTTGCTGGAGAACCAGGGGATGGCGTTCGGTGGGCGCTTGCCCGAGGCCGCTGGTGGCATTGCACTGGGGGTCCAGGTCAATCAGCAGGGTGCGACAACCAGCCATGGCGAGGCCGGTCGAAAGATTGACCGCAGTCGTTGTCTTACCAACGCCTCCCTTCTGGTTTGCGACACACAGGATTCGTCCCATGGTTTCATCTTCCTCCGTTTTTGTGCCGGAATGGCGAGGAGGGATTCTAACCAGAGCAGTGAGGGCGGTGAATGCCAATTGGGGAAAAAGATAAGTTGCCAGCAGATACGTGGGGATCAGCTATCTTGCCTGTTCCACGTGAAACACCAGGGCAGTTTCACGTGAAACATCAGCAGGACGGATTTCCAGTGTCATGACGACACGGTTTCACGTGAAACATTGCGCAATTTCAGCCAGGTCACAAGGCTGTACCCAGGTGCTGCCTAGTCGAGCGAATGAATCACCAGGCCGCTCAGTAGCTTGGGATAAAAATAAGTGCTCTTGGCAGGCATGCGTTCTCCCGCCTCACTGATTTGACGAATGTGGTCCAGTGTGGCAGGCATCACGAGGGCTGCTAGCGAATAGTCGCCAGTTTCATCCTGCTCCAGTTCCGTAATGACTTCCTCGACCTGGTGTACATAGGTCGGTTTCGGGAGGTCCTGGTGTTGGAGCAGAGTTTCCATGACCAGTCGATGCAGGATGCTGACCCCGAGGCCTTGCCAATCGCTGGTTTGATCTGCGGCAACTTCTGCCATGCGTTGCCGTCCGGTTTCCGTGATGCGGGCCAGTACCCAGGTTTGATCAACGGGACAATAGAAACCGAGTTGTCCCTGCTCTGCTTCCTGGTCGATGGAATCCCAGACCTCGTTGGCCAGGTGAGGCCCTTGGCCGGGGACCTGGCACTCAAAAGCACCTTCCAGGATATTGACCAGGGTGGCTGAGTCCAATGGTTTGAAGCCCTGGAAGAGACGGTGCGTAGGCAGGACAATCATCCCAGGATCATGCATGCTGACACACATCGTGAGGACAAAGTTGGCTGGATCGTGGGGTCCGATCTTTCCATCGGCGGTCTGTTGCTGGCGGTAGTTGCAGGCAGTCTCATAGCGGTGGTGTCCGTCAGCCACATAAAGCGGTTTTCCGGACATGGCCTCGGTCACGGCACCGATGACCATTTCGTCGGTCACGGGCCAGATGCGGTGTGTAATGCCCAGGTGATCCGTTGCCTGGTAAGGATTCTTTCCCAGGATCGCGTTTTCGAGTGTTTCCTGGGCGACGTTTTCGCTGTCCGGGTAGATGGCAAAGATCTGGCTCAGGTTGGCTTTGCAGGCCATGGTTAACTTGAGCCGATCGGCCTTGGCCGCTGCATGCGTCTGCTCGTGTGGGTAGATGGTTCCTTCACCGAACGGTTCCAGTCGTACACGCGACATGAAGCCACGTCGCGTGTAGGTGACTCCAGCATCTTCAAAGACCTGGTGATAAACATAAATGGCCGGATCTGCTTCTGCGCACAGGACGCCTTCCTTTTGCCATTGCTTCAGGTACTTGGCCGCCCGTTGGTACCGCTGGTCCGGATCCGAGTCGCCTGGTTCATCACGATTCAGGATCAGGCGAATAATGTTAGCCGGATGTTGTTCGTAGAGCGCATCCTGGAGAGCGCTATCGATGACATCATAGGGCGGAGCAATTACGTCGCTTAAAGCACCGACATGGCCCAGGTCGTAACGGATACCACGAAAAGCTTCTATATTTGCCATGGCTAGGGTCCATCCTCAGCGGCTGAAATGGGATGCCGGCGATTTTCCGGCAGGAGCATCAATACCGATAGTGATCG
>JAZADA010000451.1:0-2522 GCA_036124135.1 Planctomycetota bacterium
ACGGAAAGTGTTTTGGGACCAGGGGAAAAACCTGACCGGTATCGAGATTGGTTTTGGTGGTGTTTGGTGCACCGCTCCTCCATACATGATTTTTATTCCCGATCGTGACGGGGACGACCAGCCGGATTCCGATCCGGAAATTCTCCTGGAAGGGTTTAATCTCCGCGAGGTGGGGCATAACGTGGTCAATGGATTGCGTTGGGGCCCAGATGGTTGGCTCTACGGGCGACACGGTATCAAGGCGACCAGCCACGTGGGCAGACCGGGTAGCAAGGAGGAGGATCGAACCTGGTTGAATTGTTCCATTTGGCGTTTTCATCCAACGCGGCAGTCGTTTGAGGTAGTGACCCACGGAACGACGAACCCGTGGGGATTTGACTATGACGATACCGGCGAGATGTTCTTTACCAATAACGTGATTGGGCATCTCTGGCACGTGGTGCCCGGGGCCTGTTACGACCGGATGTATGGCACGCATTTCAATGCCAACCTCTACCAGTTGATGCCCTCTTGTTCGGATCACCTGCACTGGGATTCGAAAGACTGGAGCAAAAGTCGTAAGGAGATCGGCGTTCCCAATGCGCATGATGCCCAGGGAGGCGGGCACAGCCATTGTGGCGGCATGATTTACCTGGGCGATAACTGGCCAGTGGAATATCGAGGCCGCATGCTGATGTGTAATACCCATGGGAAGCGCGTCAACCAGGATATCTTGGAGCGGAAGGGAAGCGGCTATGTGGGCCGGCATGCACCGGATTTAATGCGTGCCAATAGTGATTGGTTTCGTGGCGTGGAATTGAAATATGGTCCGGATGGCGGCGTGTTTGTCACGGATTGGACGGACCTGGGGGAGTGTCATGATCGCGATGGCATCCACCGGCGGTCAGGACGGATTTATAAGGTTATTTATGGTGATAGCCCGGAACCGCAGGAAGTAAACCTGCTTGAACTATCGGATGAAAAACTGGTGCAATTGCAACTGCATCGTAACGACTGGTTCGTTCGCCATGCTCGACGGATTCTCCAGGAGCGTGCAGTGGCAGGGAAGTCGATGAAGGTGGTCCATACGCAGCTCCGGGAGATCCTGGGGAATAACCCGGATGTTACGCGACAGTTGCGTGCACTCTGGTCGCTTCATGGGACCGGGGGACTTAGTATGGGGCAGCTGGTAAGACTACTCGGACATGAAAATGAGCATATGCGCAAGTGGGCTGTTCGGTTGCTGGTTTCCGAGGAATACACGGATTCTAATACGGCACGCATCCTGGCGGCCCAGGCCATGGTTGAAACCTCGGGGTTAGTCCGCTTGCACCTGGCATCGGCGCTGGGGCGACTCCCGCTGGATCAGCGCTGGCCCTTGGCAGTTGCCCTGGCAAAGCATATTGAAGATCGAGAGGATCCGCAGCTGGTCCCCTTGCTCTGGTATGGCGTGGAGCCTGTCGTGCTGGAGGATGTGCCAGGAGCTCTCCAGTTGGCCAGGCAGACGAAGATCGACACCTTGAGAACCTTTATCGCCAGACGCATCACGGTGGATGTGGATCAGCATCCGCAGGCACTGGCTGCGTTGTTGGCCATGCTGGCAGCCGAATCCCGACCGCATCAGCGCCAATTATTGACAGGAATTCGAGACGGCCTGCAGGGACGCAGACAAATTGCAGCCCCCGCTTCCTGGCAGCGTGTGCAGGCGGTGCTGGGATCCGTTGATGATGCCCCGATCCGTAGCATGTTACAAGAGATCGGAGTGGTATTCGGTGATGGTGTCGCGATGGAACAATTGCGTAAAACAGCGCGTGACAAGCAGCAGTTACCGGCCGCTCGACGTAGCGCTCTACAGGCCATGATCACCGTCAAGGCAGCGGGTACCGCATCCTTGTTGCAGTCCCTGGTCAATGATCGAGCTGTGCAGGCTGTGGCGATTCCAGGCCTGGCCGTGTTTGATGACGCGAGTACACCGCAGATCCTGCTTAAACGCTACCGTGGCCTGGACCGGCCGCAAAAGGACGATGCCGTGGAGGTGCTCACGAAGCGAGCGGCCTATGCACTGGAATTATTGAAGGCGGTTGAAAGGAACCAGGTCGCGAGAGAGGATATTTCCGCGCAGCAGGCCAGGCAGTTGGAAAACCTCGGATCCCCGGAGGTAAGCCAGTTGCTGGAGCAAGTCTGGGGCGTGGTCCAGGTTAGTACGGCGCAGCAGCAACAACGCTTGCAGTTGGTCAAGCAAATGGTGTTGAAAGCGAAAGAGGAACCAGTGGACCTGTCTGCCGGGCGATCCCTGTACAAGAAGCGATGTGCCAATTGCCACCGGCTCTTTGGTGAGGGAGAGAAGATTGGCCCCGAATTAACCGGGTCGGGACGGGCTAACCTGGACTACATCCTGCAGAACGTGGTGACCCCCAGCGCCGTGGTAGCTGCTGGGTATCGTGTCAGCGTGATTGCGACCAGCGACGGCAGGGTGTTGACGGGGATCGTACGTGATGAATCGGCACAGGTGCTCAGTATCCAGACGGCCAAGGAACGCGTAC
>JAZADA010000452.1:0-4585 GCA_036124135.1 Planctomycetota bacterium
AGTGCCTTTACCTGGGGCATCGCTCGACGACAGGGCCCACACCAGGTTGCCCAGAAGTCAACCAGGATCACCTTGCCGCGGTATTGCTTCCAGTCAAATTCGGTACCCAGTGCAGTGGTCCCTGTAAGCTCCAGGGGTTTTCCGACCAGGTCGGAAGATGACTGTGATGGTTTGCGACTCAGTTTTTTTCCGTATTGAGACAGTTGCTTGTCGAGGCTCTTGCTGAACACAGCACCGAAGTCAGCGAAATAGGTTTCTCGCAGCTTGTCGTCCTCAAGGCGATTAATCCCGTGAACAACACTCGACGCTAGTCGCAAATGACGTTCGGTCATCTTTTCATCGGCCAGGTATTCCTTGATTTCATCCAGCAACCCCGTGACCTTTTCCAGGGGTAAATCGTCGACTTCAAGGATCTGTCGTTCGACCATCAGGAAACGAACTTCCCGGGCGACCTTTTCTCGCTTGTCGTCCTTGATAACCTGGAGGAATGCAACCAGTTTTTTATCCGCTGCATCGTCTCCTAGCTGGGCACGTTCATGGAGAATGGCAGATTTTCCCAGGATTGCAATGACCTGCAACTTGTCCGATTTGGTAGAGGCCAGTACCCGGTCGGCGGCTTCCGAAACAGCGTCGGAGAAACCGGCCCGCTTGCGGATAGAACGGGGCTTCTCCTGCATATCGAGGATATAGTCGACCAGGTCAAAGGCCGACAAACCAGGTGCTGCCAGGTAGGGATTGGACTGGTTATCCTCTTCCTGATCGGCCTGGCCTGGTTCATCAATACCACATTCCGAACTGGCCTCACGAACCGGGGCGTCTTTTACTGCGACAAATTCCGTTCCCCTGGCTGGTTTCAGAAGCGACTGCTTCTTCTCCTTGCCAGGTGTTTCAGGTGTTGGCTTTTTATCAGCAGGCGTTTCTTCCTTGGGAAATAATTTTTCCAGGGCAGCGGTCAGTTCCGGTCCACGTAGGTTGATGGCAGCCACCGTGCCATCACGAGCGACCAGGACGGTGAAGGGAATCTTGTCGATCCCGTTGCTGGCAGCTATGGGCGCGTCAAAACCGAGGGTCTTTTCCCCGGTTGTAATGATATTAGTCCAGGGAATGGGTGCCTGGGCGAGAAACGTTTTTACTCGCTCCGGCTCCTCGTCGAGGTTGACGCCGAGCACTTCAAATCCCTGTTCATGGTACTTGTTGTAGTGGCCGATCACGTTGGGCAGTTCCTGGATACAGGGCAGGCACCAGGTGGCCCAGAAATCGATCAACACCACCTTGCCCTGGTAACGTTTCCAGTCCAGTGGCGTACCGTCTGAGGTGAGTCCGCTGATCTCGTAGGGTTTATCTAGTAGAGAAGTTCTAATTTTTCCGCGTGCAATAACCTTCTCGATAGTCTCGGCCAGTTGCTTGTCCGGATGATCCTTGAAACGTGCTTCGATTCTCGTGTAAATCTCCTGGGCCGTTTCCATTTGCTGTTGTGTTTCACACTGAGTGGCTATTTCGTAGATATTTCGAAAGGCAGCCTGTCCGGCCGTTTCGAGATCAAGAATTTTTTGTACCCCTGCCAGTAGCGATTCCTGGGCTCCGTCCTTGTTCTCCAGCAAAGCGGCGATTTTCTCTTCGATCTTGAGATCGAAGAACAACGTTTGTTGCAGGATATTCTGGGCTTCACGAACAAGTTCAGGTTTGTCGCTATCCTTGAACGTGTTGCCGATATCCTGGAACAACTGGTTCGACAGGTCGGCCTGGTCAACATTTGCCAGGGACAGGGCGGCCTGTTGGCAGATCAGGAAGACATCTTCGTCGTTCTTGTTTCCGTCAAGTAAATCCCGGGTCTGCTGCAGGAAACCGGCAAAATCCTTGTTCGTCCCGGTTTGAATGTCATTAATCTTGGTTCCAAACAAGATCTTTCTGCCCATGAATGCGAGGGTGGTATTCTTGGACTTGGAGAGTTCCTCTGCAAAGGCGAGCATTTCCTGGTCAATGCCTTCCACGCCAATTTGACCCATGATGGCAAGCGCGCGGAGCTTCGCTTCAATGACCGCTTCACGGTCCTTGTCAGAGATTTCCATCGTTAGCAGTTTCGTGGATGCCAGGCTGATGGCTTTTTGGGTCTTGGTAAGGTTGGCGATGGCCTCCTGTTCACTAGCACCCTGGAGCGGTTGCTTACCTAGCTGTTGGATGTAGGCGAGGAGTTCCTTGGCATTTCCCTCGGGTATCTTGTCGGTATCTAACTGGGCACTGGGCACGGTGGGTGGCTGCGTGGGCACTGTGCCGGGCTTGGTGGGTGATGACGGGGTCGTGTCCTTGGCGACGGCATTTTCCTCAGCAGCTTCAACAGGCTTGGTATTGCCCGTTACTGCGTAACCACTATTGCCGCTGTTGCGCTCCGTTTCTGACTCGGATTTGCAGGCTGAAACCGTGATTGTCACGATGACCAACAAGGTTAATGGAGCCAGTTTCTGCAGGAAACGGATTGTTGAGAGATAGCAGGACATGGCATGATTCCCAAAAGATAAAACGGATTGATATCCATCACGTCAGGAGTGAAGGTTCCTGGTAGCCCAGGAGGATGTTCCCTTCACGAGGCCCGGCGCAAGATGCTGTTATTTTAGGCGAAACGACCAGCCCCGGCACCCCCGATTCGCCTAGAAAACGATTTCCCGAGGAAGAGAAAACCTCGATTCTAGGCTGGAAACCAGTTGGCCCACAGTCTCCAGGTCATAATCACGATCGGCGTGACAAGCAACAACCAGCAGGTGGGTGGCAACCATTGCCCGGTCACGAACCAAGGCTTGGTTTGATCCGTGGTGATTGTTAGTGATGCTCCTGTAAGCTCGCGCGTCGTAATGCCCGCGATGAGCAACGCAGTGGTGATGACAAGGATCAGCAGGATAGCCTGCCAGCCGAGCACCCAGCCGCACAGAACTGCCGACAGGATCCAACCATTGCCCGGGATCCGGGAGGAGCGAGTAGCCTGGACCGTTGCTTCCAGTGCCCACCCCAGCAACGCCCCGATCCCCGCCCCCACGACGGCCGTGGCAAGATTATTCAGCCGCCACTCATCCCCGATACGAAACCCTGGACCCTGGGGATAAAAGTCAGGAGCAATCGCCATCGTAATTCCTGCTGCGACAAGACAGGGCAGGATGATTTGTCGAGGCACCTGGGGTTGATCCAGGTCAATCAGTGCGACGCACCAGAGGGTACTGAGCAAGATGACATGGTTTCCGTAGATCATCCAGATGGCTGGACTGAAGCTGGAAAATGTTTCCGCGGATCCTGGCAGGGTGTATCCATTGGTTGTCCCCTCTGCCACTGCCAGGATGGCAAAAGTAAGTCCCACGAAAAACTCGATTAACAGGTAACGAATCGAGATCGGGGAAGCGCAATAGTGACATTGGCCCCGTAATGCCAGCCAACTGTAAATCGGGATATTGTCGCGTCGACGAATCGTCTGTTGGCAGGTGGGACAATGGGAAGGAGGGTGAGCGATACTCAGGCCGGCAGGAGTACGGTAAACGACGACGTTTAGAAAGCTGCCTACGCTTGCTCCGATCGCAAATAACCAGATGGTTAGTAAGACGGTTTGCAGTATCGATAGCTCGGGTTCAATGAATTGAGCGAGTAGCATTACGTTTCAACCAGTTCCGATTTGACGCAGTGTCTTAATGAAGGTTACAGGTATGGTGCCAGGGGGCCACCCTGGGCTGCCAGGGCATCAATTTTTCGTGTGACTTCCGGATCCTCGATGAGTGGAGGAGCGTGGTGTGGCTTGATTCGTGCGTCGATGACCAGGGATCCCTGGCATTGCCAGTGCTTGGCAATCGTGCTGGCACCAATACCATGAATATCGTCGGCTGGGTTGCTGCGAGTGAAGACCGTCCAGAGGAAATTGCGAAACGATTCCGTGACGAACCGAGAGTCATCGACAATGATGACCAGGGGAAACTGGTTGATGGATTGTTCCGGGTGAAATGCCTGGCAAAACGTTTCCACGTCATGATCGTTCGTACTTGGGCCTGGTTGGCAGGCAGGTCCTTCGATCGCCAGTACGCCGGGAATGCAAATCCGGGGATCCTGGAATCCTGGTGGCAGAGTGAGGTCCGCTGGTAGTTCGTTTGGGAGGGAACGACGCGGTGGTCCCGTGGCTGCTATCACGACCTTGGACCCCTGGTTGAGACCATGGCCACTGTAGTCGAGGGTGTCGATCGTTGTTTGGGTTTGGAAGTGGACATCGCGAGTCCAGTCGACGCGCTCAAGCGCATGCTGCAAAAACGTGTCGACCTGGTGGATATCCAGTTGAGGATTGTCCTGGTGATTAACGATCCACAGGTACTTGGCCAGGGATAATTGGCCCTGGCCAAGGATGGCGTTTGCCTGGGTCAGTAACTCGCGTGGCTGAGAACTCGAGTCGTAGGGAACGTACCGTTCGCTGCCAATGGCCAGTAGCAGGGGATGAACCCCAGTGGCATCGACTGCATGCACGGCGTGTAGCCCGGCAATTAACTGGGGAATGGCTGCCCCGGTGATTTCATGGATAAGCTTGCCGAAACTCGTATCCTCCTGGGGGGGACGGCCAACGACG
>JAZADA010000453.1:0-5549 GCA_036124135.1 Planctomycetota bacterium
AAAGACCTCGCTTGGCCAACACGGTGGCAATCGTAGCCGTGCTGGCTGAGTCGAACAAGGAATAAGTCTGTTCACCGATTGTGCATGGCTCACTCATGAAACGATATTTCCTTAAAAGATGCCGAGCGGGCAGATTACTTCTTTGACTTGGCGATCGCTGAATGGAACCCTGTCACTTTCAGCCCGATACGATAAAGGCCGCCACCCGCTGTGATATAGAGCGTCTGCTGCCCTTTCCCTTTGCCAAAACAACAATTAGTGGGTAATTCAGGCGTCTGGATATAACCCAGCTCTTTCCCTTCCGGGCTGTAGATTCGAATACCGAACCGTTCCTCGGAACGGACAGCCGCAAAGATATGCCCCTGCTGATCCACGGTCATACCATCGATACCCAGTTGATCCCCGAAATCAACCAGCACTTTCTTGTTCCCCAGGGTGCCATCCTTTTTAACTCGAAAAGCATTCAGCGTCATGCGACCGCGTTTGGCATCCGTATCCGTTTCAGCCTGGGCCGTCCCGTTGTCGGTTTCTGCAACGTAGAGACGTCGAGCACCGGGTGCCAGGATCACCCCGTTGGGTTTATCAACGTTGGTCATAAGTCGATGCAGTGAGCCGTCTGGATCGTAGCGATAGACGCTCATGTGATCCAGCTCCAGCTTTTCCGGACCCACGTATTTTGGGTCACTAAAAAAGATCCTGCCCCTGGGATCAATAACGATATCATTAGGCGAATTAAACCGTTTCCCCTCGAACTTGCCGACGACCACCTTCACCTTTCCGTCGGGGGTAATTTCAACCAGGGCACGTGCACCACCGAGTGGCGATGCACAACAGGCAAAGAGGCGTCCCTCGCGACTAAACATCAACCCGTTAGACATCTTGCTATCCGGACAATGAATCACGGTCTTGCCCGAGGCGGGATCGAATTTCATGACACGAGCCGGACGGGCGTCAAAAGGTTGTGCAAAGTCGCTGAAATACATCGTGCCATCAGCGGCGGCGGCCACGCCCTCGGTAAAACCACCTTCTTCCCAAAGCGTCTCCAGCTTGGCGTCGGCTGGGATGATAGAAGCATCTCCTTTTACTTGCAGGGGTTCAGCCTGCAACCCGTTCGACAAGCAGATACTGACAAGAACACAACTGATCAAGACATGCAGGCGACTCATTAGTTTCCTCCTGGTCACGAGGACCATTGAATCATGGCTTAGAATTACGGTTTCGATTTCTGTTTTAAATACTGGTCAAAGAAGCGAACGACGCGGCTCGACAACTGTTCACGGGTATCCTGCGTAGCACCACCAAAACCATGCCCACCGTTACGAACACGGTAAAGCTCCGTGGACACCCCGCTCTTCTTGAGCGACGCGTGTAACAGTTCACTCTGGTTAAAGGGAACCAGTTGATCATTATCCCCGTGCATATGCAGGAACGGCGGATCATCAGGAGTGGCATAGGTTTCAGGATTGGCTGCCGCCACCTTCTCCTTGTTGTCCTGGATAGCGCCACCGATAAAACGAGACTCGGGCGAATTCGCATCATCATGATCGAGACGTCCCGGAAAGTCATTCATGCGCAGGAAATCACTGGGGCCAAACCAGTTGCAGACCGCCTGAACGCGAGCCGAGACCTGCAGGTGGTCACGATGAACATCCCAGGTCTTCACGTCACCACTGGTCCCCAGCAGCGACACCAGGTGCCCACCGGCCGAGGACCCCCAGGCACCAATACGATTCGGATCAATGCCATACTTATCAGCATGCGCACGCAGGAACCGTATCGCTCCCTTGCAGTCTGCGATGGCCGCAGGAAAAATTGCCTCACCACTTAAACGATAACTTACGCTGGCTGCCGCGTACCCCCTGGACAGTAGCGGTGCGAGCCGGCCAGCCGCGTTATCCTTGCTACCGCTTTTCCAGCCGCCACCATGAATCCATACGACCATGGGTAATGGTTTGTCTGTTTTCTTCGGCAGGTAAAGATCCAGCACCAGCTTGCGCTTTCCAAGCGTGGCATAAACCACGTCGCGCTGCAGCGTGATACCTTCAGGCAGCCTGGCTGGCTTACGTTCGCGATTATTCCCCGGTTTCCGACGGGCGCGAAAATCATCATCTTCCTTGCGGGAAATCCGCCCGTCCTTGTTGGCATCAATCCGATCAAATAATTGCTTACCCAGCTGCCTGGGAAATTCCGCTGGCGACAGGAAGCCGTCTGCGTTCTTATCCCACTGCTTAAACGGGTCACGCTGCTGACGTTCCTGCCCATCGACAGGCAGCGTGAGCAGCAGTAACAGCACCAGTAATAACGATCGTACGGTAGTCAACATCAAGCAATTCCCTCTCTCGCATGGTCGGTTGCAACCAGCTGTCATTGTAGCGAATCCAGTCACTGAAACCACTAACGCGGCTACTCGGGATCACGTCCAAAATAGAGCTCCAAGCGTGATTTCGATTGTGCAGGAGTCGCCAGGCTCACGCCCCAGGTACAGAGGCCTGACACCACAAAACCATAAACAAACGGATGCAGTGGAAAAACATCAGCAAACGGCAACCACTGGTTGCAGATGGCAAACGTTGTCGCCCCTCCCACCAATCCCATGATCACCCCGGGCCCCGTGGCCCGTTTCCAATAGAGGGCTGCCAGGCTGGGCCAGAAAAGAGCCGCGCCTCCACCCCCGGTATAGAAGATAATCAGCGGCTGAATAAACGTCGGTTCCTGCAATGCCCAGACGAAGATCAGCAGGCCGATCCCGGCTGTCACCGAATAACTCAATCGCTTGGTCATGCGTTCGGACAACTGGGGACAAAATCCTTTCTGGACCAGGTCACGCACCACCGAAGCACTGATCACCAGCAAGGCCGAATCCACGGTCGACATCACGGCCGCAAAGGGGGCGGCGATCAGGATCCCGGCCAACCATGCCGGGGCCACCTTTTTGGCCAACGCCGGTACCGCCTGATCCGCCTGGTGAGGTTCCAGCCCCAGGTCAATGCTGTGCGCGCAGTTCATCGTGATCAGGCTGCTGAAATACATCAGCAGCAAGTAGGGAGCCAGCACCATGATCGCTCGCCTCAAGGCCTTGGTATCTTTAAAGGAAAGCATCCGTGGAACGGTCGTGGGCATCATCATGGCGGCAAGTGAACGCAACATGAAAAATGAGATCCCCAGGCTAAACGGTAGCCACATGTCCAACCCCTGCTCACGATTGGCTGCCGTAATGTCCGCAGACTCCGCATCGCCTGCAGAGATCTTCTGGATATTCTTCGGTACCTTGCGAGGGCCAGGACCATACAGGTAGTCATCGCGCTGCTGAGGCAGATCATGCAGTTCAGCAACCGGATCCTGCCGATCTCGCTGGCCCATCGTAGCCGCCGCCAGGCCCCCGGGAACCGCCCGGATTGCAAACGGCACCAGTAACACGATACCGACAATCATCACAATTCCCTGCATCGTATCGGTCCAGGCCACGGCGCGAAAACCACCATAGGTCGTGTAGGCTACCACGGTCACGGAAAAGATCGCTAACCCCGTGCGGTACTCAATCCCCAGCATGTTCTCCAGGATCTTGGCGCCCGCTGCGAACTGGGCCAACAGATAAACCGTCGTAATCAAGACGATAATTACCGGGTAAATCAATCCGATCGCACGACTGGAAAAGCGATCTCGCAACAGGTCCACCAGGGTCAGCGCCCCGGTTTGACGCGCCAGGCGATTAATCCGCTTGCCCACGATTCCCAGCCCCACCATGGCCGTCACGCACGAGCCACTGACCCAGAGCCCCATCGACCAACCATAGGTGTAGACCCGCGAAGGATATCCCAGGAACGAACCGCCGCTGGCCATCGTAGCCACCCACGACATGGCCAGCACCCAGGGGCCAAAACTTCGGCTGCCCACGTAATACTCGGATTCGAACTGACGACCTTTCAGGTAACGCGCCGAAACCACCGCAATCACGAAGACACCCACCAGGTATGCCACAAATGGCACCAGTGAGTAGAGCTGAGTTCGGTCAATCGCTGCCAGTAACATGAATTCTTATCTCGCCGTGTAAATCAGTCTTGAGCCTGCGTCGGTTCACCGTCCCCCGTGGCAGTTTTCAGCATGCCGTCCTGTAACGTACAGCCGGACCCCGGAAAAGGATCATCCGCTACCATGTCCTCGCACGGTTCATCATCTTTCAGAAAACAGGCTGCGAACCACCAGGCCACCCCAATCAGAACGACCCAGGGAACCAGCAGTCCCCAGAAAACCCAGGCCGGCATCCCCCAGACCAGCGGTGGGACCTCGGGGCGTTCGCCAGGTGCCAGGTAACCAAACCGGCCAATCATTCCCCCCACCACGAGCAAGGCAATCAGCCAGTTCCAACCCACGAAACGAGCCTCTTTCCAACATTGGCGCACGTGCCGTGCCTGGTTCGTGTAAAACTCTGACTCGCGGTCCAGTTGGCTCATGATCTAGTCATCCGTGGGACTACGAAAGGTAGGCGTTTCACCGGGAGCCGGCGAATTGACGAAAGTACCGCGTTCCAGGACGGCCTCGCGACCACCATGGCTGTTGACCAATGCCTCCTGGTCTGCCTTGGCCCGAGCGTCAGCGGCCTCCACGTCCACAACCTGGGCTAATTCCTGCCGCATACTCTCCAGCAACTCTTCGTTTTGAGCATCGGCAGCCAGGTCCACGGTTTCCAACGGGTCTGCCGCCAGGTCAAACAACTGCGGTGGGTCCTCGACATAATGAATCAGCTTGTGCGATCCCTTACGCAGCATGTAACTGGCACCCCGCGAACCGACTGCATGGTATTCACTAAAGGCCACTCGATTAGCTGCCTGACCCGCTGCGATCGGCCAGAGCGACTGCCCAGGAACGTCGGTCGCTTCGGGCTCGAGTCCGACGGCATCCAGGATCGTGGGATGACAATCAACCAGCGAAACCAGGTCATGACAGACTTCCCCCGTCGGGACATCCGCGCCGGCCATGATGAAGGGGACCCCTACCGATTCTTCGTACATGGTGAATTTACCCCACAGACCACGACAGCCCATGTTCTCGCCATGATCACTCGTGTAGATAATACGAGTCTGGTCATCGAAACCGTTCTGCTGCAGGGCCTCCAAGACCTTACCAACCTGCAGGTCCAGGTGTGTACAGGCGCCGTAATAGGCGGCCGTCACGCGCCGCACCTCTTCCTCGCTAAAGGGTTGATCATATTGCATGGTACGCCGCAGATCCGCGATTGCCGGATGCATGGGACGCTCTTCCTGGGCGTACTGAACCGGCATGGGGATCTGGTCCAGCGGGTACAGGTCATACAATTCCGGTGGCGCCACGAAAGGCGGATGGGGACAGACAAAGGAAACGAACAGGACCCAGGGCGGTTGCTCCTGTCCCGCAGCTTCTTCCAGCCAGCGGCAGGCATGCTCGGCAATCTGTTCATCGTAATCCAGGTAGGTCGACTCCCCGGGACCCGCCGTCGTCACCCCGGCACGAGTTCCTTCCCGGACGGGAATCTGATCTCGCAGAGATCCCATCACATCACCGACACCATCCAC
>JAZADA010000454.1:0-9055 GCA_036124135.1 Planctomycetota bacterium
ATCGAGGAACGCGAAGCAACAGAAATCACCAGCGGATTTGGCAAGAACACCGCTCCCGAAGGGGTCCAGGTGTACAATCCCGCTTTCGACGTGACGCCGGCGGAACTGGTCAATGCCATTATCACTGAACGCGGAATCATCGATCCCGTCAATCGGGAAAGTATTGCCGCGGTCGTCACACCCTAGCTGGATTCTGCCTGACCGGATTGCCTGGAAGCTCGGGTCAGTCCCATGGCGGTCAACAACACGGCAATCACCATCAACAGGGCACCCACCGGGACGAGAAAGACACCCACTCCCGGATCAGCATGCTCTTCAAAAGCAAAGATGCCGCCCAGGAAAAATCCCCCCGGCAACAGAAAACTGGCTCCGATGAAACAGGGAGATGCAAATCGTGCACCTTTCTGCTGCACGGTTCCAGGTACCACGTGAACCGTCATGGCGAAAAGCAGGTGTACCAGGGACAGCAGGGTTCCATGGGCGTGGGCCAGTCGCCACATCAGACGACGAATGTTCTCGTAATCTTCCCCAAGCGTGCCCAGGTACCAGGTGACCTTCCAGGCCAACAAAGACTCCAGCAGGATGCCCAGCGCCACAAACGTCAACAACGACCACCATCCGAAACGAATGTGCTTGCGAACGCATTGGGCTGCTGCCGTTGAAACCTGATCTTGGTTCGTCACTGGATTTGGTCGCCTCCGCTAGAAACCGTGTTGAAAGTTATTCTGCCAGGAATATCTCTTGATCATCGCGTTCCTTGAGCAATGCCTCTAACCACGTCCGATCCAGGTTACCCTGATCGTCCATCAGTAATGATCTGCGACCCTGCAGGGAAACCCGCTTCGTCTGTTCCCAGAGCAAGAAGAGTTTCTCGCGTTCTCCCTGCGTTCGTACCGGATCGCTGAGGAAATCGTAGTCCATTTTGGCGTAATTCGGCAAGGCCTTTAATGACCGCGAGGCAATGTATCGAACTGCCGGATACGGATCTTCCAGTAATTTCAGCAAGAAAGGTGCACCCCATGCGTCCACGCTGGAAACTTCACGTGCGGGTGGCCAACTCCACGACCAGGCCATCAAGGCACGCTGTCCAGCATCCCCTTTTAACAACCAGAGTACGGCTGCTGAAACCGTCTGTTGCTCCTCGCTGAGTTGCTCAGGCGGTTCAGTACCGTACCAGCTTTCCAGGTGGCCTGCTGCCCAACCGAGTGACTGGTCCAGGTGACACTGGTTACACGCATTCGGTCGCCCCGTCGCGAGACTGGTCGACACGTTCGGAATATCGATTTGATGACTCCGGGTCGCCTTCAGCAAACCATAGGCGGTCATTGGCATGTGGCAGTTCATGCACTGGCTTCCGGAGGATCCTACCTGGTGATGTGTGTGCGAGGTCACCTTCTCCGGCTCACGATATTCCTGGTGGCACTGGATGCAGGCCTGGTTCGTACGCATCAACGGTTTCAACTGATCATCAGCCCACTCCTTTACCGAACGAGTGTCATTCTCCTGTTGGTGCATACTATGACACGAAAAACAGGACATCTTGCCTCGCTGGAAGCAGGGATTCTCAAGGAGGGCGGAATATTCACGCCCGTTGACGCGAATCACGCCATCGGACCAGAACGTATGATCAAAGAATTTCTCGTCCCGTTTCAGCGTATCGATCGTTACTGGATCCTCCTGTCGACTGGGGTGCAGCAGATGCCGAGATGCTGCCAGATCATCCCCGGGACGAAACTGATAACCATGCTCACGCCAGTGGGCTGCATCTTCCAGGCTCTTGGCCGAGGTAACTGCATGACACAATCCACAGACAGCCGACCCGCGTTCGTGACCCACGCGCAAGGGATTGACGATGGTCGTGTCCGGATCGACCGCCAGGTGGTTCTGAAAACGTTGCAGAGGATTACTATTGGCTTGCACATGTTGACCACCAGGCCCATGGCAGGCCTCGCACGAGATACCAAATTCCGCAGCCTGGGAATCGATCTCGGTACGCCCAAATACCCGGGACCGAGGATGGGTCGTGTGGCAACGAATACAGGTAGCATTCCACCTCTGGATCTCATCGGATGACGGCCCTGCCGGGCTCAAGAAAGCTGCATCCCGAGGGATCCAGCGCTGGTCCTCTACCAGGTAAACAAAGGGCAATAGACCGAGCAAGCGAGTTTGACCAGTGGAGTACCAGTACAACTGCATGTGGTGCGATCCGGTGGACATCACCAGCGGGCGTGAAATAGATTTGGAATAACCACGTGGCGTTAACGTCACCCCGTACTGATCACCGCGACGGGAAATGATGTAATCTCGACCATCGAAAGTCGTCAGAACCTTGTCATAACCACCTTCATCCTGGAATTCACCCAGCACGGTCTCCGGGCTAACCACCTGTGTCATTCCCCGATGATAGGATCCTGACCAGGATTCATGCTGCTGGGCATGACAATTGAGACAGGCCTTACTGCCAACGTAATCATCGGCCAGTACCTGCACGGGGCGATCCGGCGGCAAGTCTTCAATCAATACCGGGCGACCACAGTACAGGTAGACTGCCAGCAGGCAGGCCAGCGGGGCAAGCGTCCAGAGGCCTACGATCATCGTCGACCAGGAATGGTGTTCCCTCGACAATCGCTGGAGCCACAGGCTCACGATAGGTAACAGGGCCCCTGCTACCAGGATGATTATTAGAATCCACTCAGCAACCATCGTGACTCCACGCTTACCCGGTCAGCCGTATCGCCCGGTCATCACGCGCCCGGGCGTTCAGGAACTACCAGTATGTTCACGCGCAGAATTTACTGTCAAGAAAGAATTGTCCTGGCAGGTCTGCAGAGTTGATCGTCAAGCTACTTGCCCGGGATCAACCTCGCGACACACGTGCTTTCAACTTGCTAACGACTTCCATGAACTCATTTCGACAAGCGTCAAATTCAGCCACCGTCTTCTCACCCGGCGCCTTGACATAGTCGAGCATGATATCTTCTGAAGCAACAAATTCACTGGAGATATCGGCTACTTCCGTAACAATATCCAGTGGAATATTAGTCACACCGTTAGCATCCCCGTGCAAGAGGTCCGCCTGGTTCACCATCAAACCACCTACACGCACCGGCAAGCCCAGGTGCAACATGTGACAATAACCGTGAGAACAAATCGTAGATCCCGTGAATACCGGGTATTTCAAAGCTCGTACCTGGTCCAGGTCACGTCCGCCACCATTGGTTACCAGCCCCACCGAACCATAAGCCTGGTAGGTCGAACACATCACTTCTCCAAAGACCGCTGCGACAGCCGGGTCATCCTGGTCCTGGAAGACGACGACCGCTGGCCCTGGCAGTTCTTCAAAAGAAGCCAGTTGAGCCTGGATGCTGCCGTAGGCATCACCACCAGTCGGCGGAGCATCGGCACGAAAACAGGCCGTGGTTGCAAATCCCACCATCGGTGGTAATTCAGGAAATCCACACTGGACACGATGATCCATGTAACCCTGGTTACGGGGGCGTACATCGAATAACTCAATGACGTTGCAAATCGTCGGGGTATCAAACTCGGCCAAACGATCCAGTGTTTCCTGTGTAATGGTCATCGTGCAGTCTTTCCCTCTCTAGAAGTGGTCTATCCGGTTGTCTGTGTCCTTGACCGTGAACGTACCACGACCGCTTGCCTTGCTCAAGCAGCCAATCTGCAACTCGCTCGCGATGGGGAGTCGCACCACGCGTCGAGCCCCGTTAAACTGCCCTTGGCGAAAGATCATTGAACCAGACTGCGCAGGAGACTCTCCATGAATCACACCGAATCCTTTCCGCAAGGTCATTGGCCAGCAATACGACCAGCCTCGTTACTGCCGATGTTGAGCATGCTCCTGGCCCTGCCCCTGCAGGCAGGCACCATCGAGACCATCGCTGGCACCGGACAATCCGATAACAATGGGCTCCAGGGACCAGCGCGTGCCATCAATGTCGGTTCTCCTTTTGGAGTCGAGTTTGGTCCTGACAAGGGGCTCTACATCACCGAGGTTACCAACCATCGCATCCTGCGCCTGGATCCCGTTAGTGGAAAACTGACAACGATCGCTGGAACCGGCAAACAGGGCTATACCGGTGACGGGGGAGCTGCCACGAACGCGGATCTTAATGAACCTTATGAAATCCGTTTTGACGACGCCGGTAATATCTATTTCGTGGAAATGAAAAACCATATCATCCGTTGCATCGACAAAAAATCGGGAACCATCCGAACGATTGCCGGCACCGGCACCGCAGGTTTCTCCGGAGATGGTGGCCCTGCGATCCAGGCACAGTTCAAGAATCCGCATAGCATCGCCCTGGATGACCAGCAAGGACTTTACGTCGCTGACATCGGCAACCACCGTATCCGGCGTATTGATCTGAAAACAGGTATCGTTCGTACCATCGCTGGTAACCAGGAAAAACGATTGCCACGCGATGGCCAACGAGCCCAGGGAAATCCTATCCGCGGGCCACGGGCACTTTATTACCGCGGCGGCACCCTCTGGATTGCACTCCGGGAAGGCCACAGCGTCTGGCGACTAAACGTGACCAGCGGAATCCTGCATCATGTTGCTGGCACTGGTAAAAAAGGATTCTCCGGAGACGGAGGCGCTCCCGAAAAAGCATCCTTCAACGGGCCCAAGGGGATTGCGCTGGGACCCCACGGAAATGTCTATGTCGTGGATACCGAGAACCAGGCCATCCGCAAGATCGACTTACAACAGAAGAAGATTACCACCGTTGCCGGTCACGGACCCGATGGCCGCGGCGGAGCCGGCGATGGTGGGCCAGCCACCCAGGCAGAGCTAAATCGACCCCATGGCATCTGCGTAGGACCGCGTGGACAAATTATCATCGGTGACACGCTCAATCACCGTGTCCGCCTGATTAAACCGTGATATCATGGTTATTGTAAATCTACTTCCATCCTGTTTTCCCCTCTCCCAAGAAAGCAATCCTACCATGTCGCATACCCATCGGCTGATCGTTGCTACGGCACTGCTACTGTCCGGCGTCTTCGCCCTGGCATCGTCCGAATCAAGGGCGGCCGATGTGCCTGAACTGCGCGTTGGCATCATTGGACTCGACACATCTCACGTGATTGCCTTCACGAAAATGTTAAACGAAGACAATGCCGCCGCCGACATTGCTAACTGCCGCGTGGTGGCAGCCTATCCCAAGGGCAGCCCTGACATCGAATCAAGCGTCACACGCGTTCCCAAGTACACGGCACAAGTCAAGGAAATGGGTGTCGAGATTGTTGATTCAATCGATACCCTGACTAAAAAAGTTGATGTCGTGCTATTGGAAACCAACGATGGTCGGCCCCACCTGGAACAGATCATTCCCGTGCTGAAAGCTGGCAAGCCGGTTTTCATCGACAAACCAATCGCCGGCTCGCTGATCGACGCCGTGGCAATTTTCGAGTTAGCCAGGAAACACAAAGTGCCGGTCTTTTCATCCTCCTCGTTGCGTTTCGGTAAGAACTCGCAAGCCGTGCGAAATGGTTCGATTGGAAAAGTCACCAACTGCGTAACGCAAAGTCCCGCCAGCCTGGAAAAAACTCATCCTGATCTTTTTTGGTACGGGATTCACGGGGTAGAGTCCTTGTTCACAGTGATGGGCACTGGATGCCAAACCGTCCAACGTGGCAAGACAAAGGACGGAAAGATCGAAGTCGTCGGAACCTGGAAAGGCGGCCGCACTGGAACTTTCCGTGAGGGCAAAGGGTACAGTGGCACGGCACAAGGTGAGAAAGGTGAAACGGCGGTCGGGTCCTATGACGGTTACCGACCATTGCTTGTCGAAATCGTTCGCTTCTTCCGCTCAGGTAAACCACCGGTGAGTGCTAGCGAAACCATCGAAATCTATACCTTCATGGAAGCTGCCGATGAAAGCAAACGGCAAGCGGGTGCAGCCGTTTCGCTCAAGGATGTCATCCACCAGGCTCGGTCCGCCGCCCGCAAAAAACTGGCTCAACTCGACTGAGATCGATAGCTCGTTACGCCGGGTATCCAACCCATGACCTGGCCATCGCGGTCGTCCCGTGCCATGAACGGCACCCAGGTGCCGTCTGCTAGCACTGGACATGCGGCGGTCCCGGAACGCCTGTCGTGCGCTCACGCGCTTGCCTGGTCATGAGTGATTGTGGTTGCTGTTGCTGTTGCTGCAGCAGCACGTTCTCTGTACAGTCCCCCCTGCTACAGGTAACTCACTCTTTCTTTTTCGGAGCCTCGGCATGCTGTCTTCTCTAAAATCTTTATTAGCACTCTGTTTCATTCTTTCTCTGACGGCCTGCCAGCAAGCACAGGATCCAGCACCCTCCACGGCTGGTGCTTCAACGATCAACAGCAGCCAAGCTGCTGCCAGCGACGAATCGCCACATCGCCTGATCGGAAAATGGGAAGGCATGCTGGAAGTTGATCAAGAGGCTGTTGAGAAGTTGTTCAAGGACGCCGGTCGCGAGGACCAGATCACGACTGCCCTGGAAACCTACAAAACCATGCAAATGAAGATGGATTTCGAAGAAAGTGGCGAGATGAAGATGTCGATTAAGATCGGCACCGAGAACGCGAACGAGGAAAACAGTGGCTCTGGTACCTGGGAGCTAATCCGGGACGAGGGCAACAAGTCTATCGTCAAGTCCAAGGAAGAGGGATCCGAGGCACAGGAAATCGAGATCTCCTTTGACGATCCCAACCACTTCCAGATGTTACCCAAGGGTCCGTTCCGTAATGCGGCGGTGCTCAAATTCTCGCGAATCCGCTAGTCTCACGCCATGGAACACGGCTACCTGCTGAAGGAGCCCCCTATGGCAAGCACGCATGATCTACTATCTTCAGGCAGGTTGTCCAGGAGTGCTGATCGCTCCAGGAATATCTCCTTGTTGCCTTAACCAATCCCCGGTATCCATGCCTGCTGTCGACGCCCAACAATTTGCTGAAGTGATGGCCCTGCACGAACTGCAGGTACCGGCAGAGCAAGTGCAACAGCTGGTGCGTTACTGTGAACTGCTTTGGGAATGGAATGAAAAGATCAACCTGACCCGGCACACGACGATTGAAAAGTTTGTCACCCGCGACCTGATCGACTCTATCCAACTCGCGCAGCTGATCTCCCCTGAAGAAAAGGTCCTGGACGTGGGCAGTGGTGGTGGCGTCCCCGGCATCATCCTGGGCATTTTACGACCGGACCTGGAAATTTCCCTGTCCGAATCCGTGGGCAAGAAGGCACGGGTCCTGGCAGACATGGTCACCCAGCTTGCTCTGCAGATCAAGGTCTACCCGGTTCGTGCCGAGCATGTTCTTAACAATTCATCGTTCGATGTCCTGGTGGCACGAGCCGTGGGGCCTCTCTGGAAAATCTGCCGTTGGTTTGAACCCCACTGGCCGACCATCCAACGCCTGCTGGCCGTGAAGGGTTCCCAGTGGGTCGAGGAACGTCACGAGGCACGTCAGCAGGGTTACCTGAAGCCGGTCGAGTTACGACGGGCAGCCTCTTATCATTCTCCGGCTACGGGTGCCAACCATGTTATCCTCAAGCTCTGGAGCAAGACCCTCCCCGAAACGGGGCCTGCGTCGAAAGACTCCTGACGCGGTTGAGCAGCAGCCCCTGTTGTTCTATACTGGTGTTTTACCGGCCTCAGAGGAATTTCACGATCTCCTGTTGCTGGAACCCGGTTTCCTGCGGCAGGCAGGCTACTCCCAGGTCCTCTGCACAACCAGGTATCTTTCTGTCGTCTCACGAAAGGATCCCTGGAGCTTATTCCTTGGCCAGTAAAACATGAGCAGCTACAACCTAACTCATCTCAAGCAACTGGAAGCCGAAAGCATCCACATCATTCGTGAAGTGGTCGCGGAGTCCCAGAATCCGGTCATGCTGTACTCGGTCGGCAAGGATTCCTCGGTGATGGTTCAGCTGGCCCTGAAAGCTTTCTATCCAGCCAAACCGCCCTTCCCCTTGATGCATGTCGACACGACCTGGAAATTCCGAGAGATGATCGATTTCCGGGAAAACTATGCCCGCAAGGAACTGGGCCTGGACGTCATCGTGCATATCAACGAGGAAGGTCGCAAGCTGAACGTTGATCCATTCCGCAACAGCGGCAAGCACACCATGGTGATGAAAACGGAAGCCTTGAAACAGGCATTGGATCAACATGGCTTCGATGCGGCTTTTGGCGGTGCCCGGCGAGACGAAGAAAAATCCCGAGCCAAGGAACGTGTCTTCTCGTTTCGCGACGAGCACCATCGCTGGGATCCCAAGAATCAACGCCCCGAGCTGTGGAACATTTTCAACACGCGCGTGAACAAGGGTGAGAGCATCCGGGTCTTTCCTCTTTCCAACTGGACTGAGCTGGACGTCTGGCAATACATTCACCTGGAAAACATCCCCATTGTTCCCCTGTATTTTGCCGCGGAACGCCCGGTCGTGAAACGTGATGGTATCCATGTGCTGGTCGATGACGAGCGTCTCAAGCTGAAGGATGGCGAAGAACCTGAGCAAAAGATGATCCGTTTTCGCACGCTGGGATGCTATCCACTGACAGGAGCCATTGAATCAACGGCGACCACGTTACCGGAAATTATCCAGGAGATGCTCCTGGCCACCACTTCGGAGCGACAGGGCAGGCTCATTGACAACGATGAAGAAGGCGGAATGGAAGACAAGAAACGAGAAGGTTACTTCTAAGACTTCCACCTGAACACGATCACCCCCCATTAACCAGGATTCCGGGAATGAGTCATCAATCGGACTTAATTGCCACTGATATCGACGCTTACCTGGCGCAGCACGAGCGCAAGGAACTGCTTCGACTGCTCACCTGTTGCAGTGTCGATGATGGCAAGAGCACGCTGATCGGGCGTTTGCTCTACGATTCCAAGATGATCTACGAGGATCAGCTGGCGGCCCTGGAAAAAGATTCCGTGACCCACGGTACCACGGGTGGAGATTTCGATCCGGCCTTACTGACCGATGGTCTGAAGGCAGAACGGGAACAGGGAATCACCATCGACGTCGCTTACCGATACTTTTCCACGGCCAAG
>JAZADA010000455.1:0-8211 GCA_036124135.1 Planctomycetota bacterium
CCAGCTCAGAAATGAAGATGGCATGCTAACGAGTGGTTCCGATAGCGTGGTGGCCGCCCTCGTCGCTCACTGGGAAGGGACTAAGGCCACCAAGACAGCGGCTGCCCAGGAAGTACTCAACGGACTCATTGACGAAAAAGTTGAGGCTCTCAACGACACCGTTACGAAGATGGTTTCCAAAGGCCAAGGGGGAGATAATCCTGCCCTGCTCAACCATGCCAAGATTGCTAACCTCAAGGTCTACAGCGACATCAAATCCATTGAAGCCACCCGAACCTTACAATGGAGAGAAATCTACACGATTCCAGCCGTAGGCGCCTTGATCATCATGATCCTCTTCGCTCTCTTTTTCCATGAAGAAAAGCAGAGCGCTGACGGCCATCAGGAAGAACCGGTCGCAAGTGTCGACACCTCGAATGAACCTGGTTAGGGAGAGACTGTTCCTCTCTCATTTCCAGAACTATTCGCGAAGATTGCGACTGCCCGATCCGGCCTTCGCTTCGCGAGTCACCTGGCCTGCCTCGTCGGTAAGCGTCAACCGGGCATTCGGCCGGGCAGGCACGGACGGCGTCGACCTTTCCACACTAACAGCTACTTCACGTCGACTGATCGGTGCCTTGTTCAACCCAAGGGTGTTGATATCCTTGACGACCGGGGGCGCGATCGCCGGTGGCAATGGCCCGGTTTCAATGACAGGCTTTACGGGCTCATCAACGGGCTCATCAACGGGCTCATCAACGGGCTTCACGGGGTCCGGCACTGGCGTCACGACCGCTTCCTGCCGGGTTCTCGCCAGTGCCACCAGGTCAGCAACGGTAGAGGCCATCTGGTCCAGGGGTTCATTCGACGCAGTCTCATCACAAGGGGAGAGATGCAACTCGCCCAATTCCCTGGCCAACAGCAACAAGGCCACCTCCGCTTCCGGTACCCGCAACGACACCTGGTGATCGCCTTCCGCACTGTCCTCGCCAGTTGGTTCAGCGAGGCTTTCTAATCGAACTGAACGCAAGACGATGCGTGATTCCTGGTCTTCCTTGCCAGACGGGCGCACACACGTCAACTGGACCTGAGTCCCTTCCTGGATCGAATCAAGCAACGCTGCGTCAACCGTCGCCGCTAACTGCACCAGGCGTCCCACCGGGCGTGCAACGGGCTCACTCTTGGCGACCGGCCACTCGAGATGCGAACCAACAATCGGTTCATCGGCCTGCAGCCGACGGGTTGCAACAGACGATTCCAGGTCCTGGAAGTGCCGCAAGCAATCATCGGAAATACGATTACAGGGGCAGCGCACGACCTTGACATTCTCGGAGCTAAACGGCTCACCAATATCGATATCAGCGGCGGCAACCAGGATTGTTTCCTGGGTAATTTTCACCGGTTTCTCGGGAGGCCCCTCGAAAACCCGACTGATACCAATCGAAGTCGCCAAGCCTGAAAAAAGAGCGACGAGACTGAGCAATGTGGACTTTCCGCGCATGACACCACCTGAAAACCAAATATGGAACCCGATAGCGTTAGTGTCGGAACAATCGATAGATCCGGTTCAACTAGTACGCCATGGCATGCAAAACCGGCAAAGTTTACTTATCTTGCCAGCCAGGATTGGTGGATCCAGATGGAGAATCGGCCATCGGCCAGAGTGGCCGATGGCTAAAAAGTGCGGGTGAGAGGAGTCGAACCTCCACGGGATTATCTCCCACAGGAACCTGAATCCTGCGCGTCTGCCAGTTCCGCCACACCCGCATTAAACTGGTAACTCACGCTTTATATGCCATTTAGGCCTGCTGCTTCAAGGGGGTGTGAACCGATCAGCCGCTGAGATTGTCCGTTAATAGCGTGGCTTTTCAGGATCCACCGCCTGGGACCAGGCATCAATTCCACCCGCCATGCTCACCACATCCTGGAATCCCTGCTGACGCAACCAATGGGTCACCTGCAGGCTCCGCCCCCCCAGGTGACAGTAAACCACCACGGACGTGTCCCGGTAATCATCTAGCTCACCCAGACGGGCCTGTAACTCGCTCATCGGCAATAACATCGATTTTTCAATATGAACCAGATCATATTCAGCCTGTTCTCGGCAGTCGAGCAGCAGGAACGATTCCCCGGAATCAAGACGGGCTTTCACTTGCTGTGTATCGATTTCCAGTCTAGGTTGGTCAGAATCAGCTTGCATTACTACCTTTCAACTCCTCTAGGAAACAGCAGGATCCATCCTGTTCCCGTACTGTCATGCGGGCCAGGCCTAAACTGAAACTAGCATGTCCACGTGGGGGTGTCTATCGCCGCCGGACCCTGGTCTTAACGGGATCGGAGACCGGCTGGCTTTTCCCGCCCGAGGCTTCCCGGTATGACCGATATTTCACCTGATAAATCACGAGAATTCGCCACGCTGGTGGTGGAACGGTTGCGCCAGGCAGGCTACCAAACCTACTGGGCCGGGGGCTGTGTGCGTGACGAGATCCTGGGCATTACGCCACAGGATTACGATGTGGCCACCAGTGCGGTACCCGACCAGATCGAGGAAGTCTTTAGCGACCGAAAAACCTTGGCCATCGGAGCCAGTTTCGGTGTCATTACGGTCCTCGGACCGCGCGCCGCAGGACAGATCGAGGTGGCTACGTTTCGCCAGGATGCCACCTACAGCGACGGTCGACACCCGGATCGTGTCTCCTTTACGACGGCAGAAGAAGATGCCAGCCGTCGCGACTTTACCATCAACGGCATGTTTTTCGATCCCCTTGAAAACCAGGTGATTGATTTCGTTGATGGGCAAGCTGATCTCGAACGCAAGTTAATTCGGGCCATCGGTGATCCACAGCTGCGATTTGCCGAAGACAAGCTGCGAATTCTCCGGGCCGTGCGTTTTGCCGCCACCTTTGGATTCCAGATTGAACCTGGTACACGTGCTGCGATCGATCAACATGCCCAGGAGTTAAAGGTGGTTAGTGCTGAACGCATCACGGCAGAAATGCAGCGTATGCTGACCCATCCAGGTCGCTCCACGGCAGTACAGTTACTGCAGGAAACGGGGCTCCTCGCTATCATTTTCCCAGAATCAGAAGCTACCCAGGAGGACTTCAGGGACCGCTTCCAGGTCGCCCTGGCGGGCCTGGAGCACCTCGACACCCAAGACTTCGCCTCCGCCCTGGCGCTCCTCTGGAGCCAACTGGTCCCCGCTGCGGACCGCAACCTCACCGAATCCGTCATGCGACGGATGAAATTGAGTAACGAGGCCATCAAGTCCATGACCTGGATGCTGGATCACGAATCCCAGGTGGTCGAGGCCGAGACGATCGCCTGGCCAGACCTGCAACGGGTTCTCATCGATCCGAGAATCGAGCACCTGCTTGCCCTGGCAACTGCCCGACAGCAGGCCCGGCAGCTACCGGTGACGGGTATCGAGACCTGTCGACAGAAACAGTTACTGGCCCCGGAAAAACTCAATCCACCACCGTTACTCAGCGGAAACGATCTCCAGGAAATGGGGCTGCCAGCAGGCCCGTTATTTCGCGAAATCCTGGAAAAAGTTCGGAATGCCCAGTTAATGGAACAACTGCAAGATAAGCAACAAGCACTCGAATGGGTTCAATCCCGCTGGCCCGGCTAATCCTGACCAGACTGCCATGGACAAACCGGCAGGCGCATTCTAGGATTTGACCAACCTCTAATGCGACGTTCTTCGTCATCATCTTCCGGGAGACATTCTGAAATGGAATACCTTGATTTGGCAATGCGTTGGCTACACGTCGTACCAGCAATCGCCCTCGTGGGCGGTACGATTTTCATGCGGGTTGCCGTCGTTCCCGCCTGTAACCAATTAGATGAATCCGTACGAGCCTCGGTCCAGGAAAGTGTACGACGCGGCTGGTCCCGGCTGCTGATGCCGTCCATCGGGTTCCTGCTGATCAGCGGCTTCGTGAACACGGCGAACATCTCCATGAACTACCAGTTTCCTGGCAATTACTACATGCCGCTGCTGGGCGTCAAGCTTTTCCTGGCGATCGCCATCTTCTACATTGCCAGCCTGCTGGCCGGTCGCAGTGAAGGCGCGGTCAAGTTCCGGGAACGCCAGGTATTCTGGCTCAACGTGAACATCCTGTTGGCCGTATTACTCGTCTGCATTGCCGGCGCCATGCGACTGGCCGATCGAGAGCCCAAGGACAAAGATCCCGCACCAGCCAAGTCCGGTGCGGTCAGTCTCCAGGCATTGGAGGAAGCCAGCTCCAATCATTTCAACTCGTAAAAGAGAGATCTAGCTGCCTACCGTCAGACACGACAGGCGGCCCTTTCAAATCGCTTCCAGAAACCCTATCACGATGGACAAGAAAGCCAAGAAGAGACTGGATATCGTACGTAAGACGCTGCAAAAGCTAAGGTTGCAACTATCTGGCGCACGCAAACAGGATGACGAACCGGGCGAGGTACAGCGCCTGGAAAGTGAAATTGCTGAACTCGAACAGGAAGCTGAGAAACTCAAGAGTTCCTAACCGCGTTCGCTGATCGGCACGACGGCTCGTTCCGTACTCCCGGTGTAGACCTGTCGCGGGCGACAGATACGGAAGTTCTCCGAACCGTGCATTTCCATCCAGTGGGCGATCCAGCCTGGCAATCTTCCGATGGCAAACAGGACCGTGAACATTGGAATTGGAATGCCCAACGCTCGATAGATCACCCCGGAATAGAAGTCAACATTGGGATAGAGCTTCCGTTCCACGAAATAGGGATCACTCAAGGCCACCTCGGCCAGTTCCTGCGCGACCTCAAAGAGCGGATCATCGATGTTCATTTTTGCCAGCAGCTTGTCGCAGTGACCCTTGATCAGGGTAGCTCGCGGATCATGGTTCTTGTAAACGCGGTGTCCGAAGCCCATCAGACGGAACCCGCTCTTCTTGTCCTTGGCCTTGCTCACGAATTTCTTGACATCGCCACCGTCCGCGATAATCTGTTCCAGCATGTTCACGCAGGCCTCGTTGGCACCACCATGGGATGGTCCCCAGAGGGCACCGATACCGGCTGAGATCGAGGCAAACAGATTCGCGTTCGCCGAACCAACCATGCGGACAGTCGAGGTGCTGCAGTTTTGCTCATGGTCCGCATGAACAATCAAGAGCAGGTTAAGCGCATCCACGAAATCTGGATCGATCTCGTACGGTTCACTCGGAACCGCAAACATCATCTGTAAAAAGTTCTCGACATAGGACAGATCGTTTTGTGGATATACAAATGGCTGGCCGATCGACTTCTTGTAGCTGTATGCCGCGATCGTGGGCAACTTGGCTATCAAGCGATGTACGGAAACTTCCACGTGCTTGGGATCATGCGGATCCAGCGAGTCCTGGTAGAACGTCGACATTCCGCTAACGACCGAGGAGAGGATGGCCATCGGGTGAGCATCCCGGGGAAAACCATTGTAAAAAGTTCGCATATCCTCGTGTAACATCGTGTGCCTGCGAATCGACGTGCGGAAAGCATCGATCTGCTCGGTCGTCGGCAATTCGCCGTACATCAACAGGTAACAGGTCTCCACGAAATCGCAATTAGCCGCAACATCTTCGATCGGGTAGCCGCGGTAACGCAAAATACCGGCTTCTCCATCTAGATACGTGATACCACTCGGTACCGAACCGGTATTTACATAACCTTCGTCTAGCGTAATTAACCCCGTTTCAGCACGCAGCTTAGCAATACTGAGGGCCCGTTCATTCTCCGTCCCAACAATCACGGGAAGATCAATTTCCTGATCGTCAACTTTTAATTTTGCTGCTTCAGACATAGTTGCTTTCCTTGGCGTTATGGTAGTTGCTTTCCTTGGCGTTGTAGTTGCTTTCCTTGGCGTTATGGTAGTCATCCTGGTGTCGTTATCGCGGCGAAATCGATGCGAGGATCTCACCACGGAGTAAGCAGTTTAACCGTCCATCGACGACTCGACAATCAACCTAACATCTAAAATTCATTCGCAACCGAGTTATTCCCTGGCAGGCCGAGCTGAGAGGCCTTCCTCAGAATTCACCATGTCTCCATAAGACATGGTGAGCAAATCATTTGCACGAAGCGAAAAAGCCTCAGACAACCCCTGGAGCTTGGCTTCCGCTGCCTTTCGACTGTCCATGTCGGTAATGATTGCTTCAAATTCAAGGAAGTCCCCCAGAGAAACCACCTCGTCGACGTGAATTCGGACGTTTTCAAACCAATAAATCGTACGTTGTTTCTCTACTTTACCGGAAACCCCCAAGGCGTCACCGAGGGCCCGCCTGAGTGTCTCTGGATCCGCAATTTCCACCAATCGGTAGTGGCTCTCACGCGCCATGGCCCGATCCGCCCGTTGGTACCAGATCAATTGGCCTCGCTGGTGGTCAATTTCCCGCAACTTCAAGCGTCCATGCTGGCAGCTAAAGTACGTATCCAACTGAAACTGCTGTTCCACCGGCGCCGTCGCCAACTCCCGGGCGACCTGGTGAGCCTTCACCGCCGAAGCCAGGCGGGCCTTCAATTCAACATTACACGCAAGTCCAGGGGGGCCAGCAGCATTATTCATAGCAGACAATATAACGAGGAACTTACGTCCGGCAAGCGACGAGCCGTGAGAAGCGGCTGTTCCCCCCCGAATAGCTTCAGCCGATTAAGAAACGGCTCAACGAGATGCCGGATCAGGAATTGCCAATCCAGCCGGTCCACCGTCGTAGATAGTCCAGACCTTGATCTCCTCGCGCAGCTTGGTGATGTAGGCCCTGACTTGTTCGTTGAAATTCTTCGACTCGAAAGCTTTCTTGATCTCCGGCTGTGCTTCACCAAAGGAAACATGCCCGGCTTCGCGACGCTCCAAGACTCTCACGATATGAAAACCACGGTCATCTTCGATGATCTGGCTTAAACGGTTCGAGGGTAATTCGTAGAGAGCTTTCTCAATGACATCAGACCGCAGGCTTCCCTGTGGCGTCCAATCATGCTGGCCACCGTGAGACGCTCGCAAACCGTGGGAACTCCGCTTCGCGACCGCTGTAAAGGGAGCCCCCCGCAATACCTCGTTACCCATACCAGCAATCATTCGATAGGCCGCATTCTTGTCTGCGATCTTGTCGAAATGAACGGACAAGCGTTCCCAGCGCACCTTTGCATCAATCTCGTAGTCTTCCAAATGCTCTTGGTAATACTCCAGCATTTGCTGGTGCGTAACCTCCCGGTTGCGATCAATATGATTGCTGATCGATGATCTCCCCAGGTTCCGTTCCGCGTAGAATCGTTTTTCCTGTTCCAGGGAAGAACCGTAACGACGCAACACCTGGTCAAGCTGTCCCAGCGAAACCAGCTTGTTGGAGACCATCATACGAGCCAATCGAACCTGCTGTGAATTCTGTTGCGTCAGTGAACGCAGCTCGGAGGGATTTGCTTCACGTACCTTCGCAAGTATTTTTTCCAACGATTCTTCAAACGACTTCTCTGTCTGCTTCTTGATCATCGGAAGTGCCTCTTCTCGACGATCCTCCGGGATCCCCTTCAGGAAGGCCACGTAAAGGACCTTCGATTCGATCGACTGGCTCAGCAGCTTCTGCATCAGGTCGTCCTGCTGCGCACGAAACTTGGCAGCCTCGCGTTCACGATCTTCCGGTTTGAGAGTCGCCAAAGCCATCTCGATGATCATCTCCGCCTGGGGCTGAACATCACCTGCCAAAATGAACTCATCCCCTACCACGGCAATCACCTGCGCTGCCGCAAACACCTGCCGTGGTGACGCGACCGGGGGCCTCATCGGTGCAACAGGCTGAAACGACGGATTCATGGGCAAGCCAGGTGCAGGTTGGTAACCCACGGGAGGCAAGCGAACAGGAAAGGCATTGCCAGGTGCTGGGAGCGGATCTTGCAACGATGCTGTAGCCGGTACCACGTTACCCTGCGCACCCAAAGGCTGATCCACCCGCGATGGAAAAGCTGCTGGTGTCAAAGCGGTCGGAGGATCCGACCAGGCACGCCCCACAAAACCAATGCAACTGACGATGAAAACAAATGATAAGAAACGCACGGAGCCAGGCTACCTCGCACAAAATCAGTAATAACGGACACCCTCGGAAGGGGCGACCAGGATAAGTTCCCAACAGGCAATGTTTCCATTCCGGAAACACCCAGCGGGGCAGAATTCTACGGAGGTTCTTCGTTCGGCTGCAACACCAATTTCAGGATCGCTACCATCTCCAGCCAGCTGGTTTGCTC
>JAZADA010000456.1:0-4611 GCA_036124135.1 Planctomycetota bacterium
CGTTTTTCGCCGACTACCTGGAGAAATGTCCTCCGCTGCCCGATCCAGGGCACCAATCCGCACCGGTCGTCGCAGAGGTGAACTTGAGCCGTGAAGTCGTGGAACAAGCTGCCGAGCAGATCGCCGAATCCTGGCAGACAACGAGGCAGCCCACTTATGCTACCGGAGCGGCCAAGGAAATGACCGTGGAATCGGAGACACATCATCCGCAAGGTTCAGGAACGAATCGGGGAGCCCAGTGGGGGACGGTGATTCACCTGTTGCTGGAGACAGCCATGCTGCAACCAGGAATGTCGCTGGAGAGCCTGGCCTACACCACGTTGAAAGAGCAGGATCTCGAGGGCACCCTGGTCAACGATGCGTTGGCCGTCGTGCAGGGCGTCGTCAATTCGGAGATCTGGCAACGGGCACTGGCCAGCGAAAGGCGTTTGGTGGAAGTTCCCTTCGAGCACTGCCTGGCTGCCGAGGCCAGCGAGCAGGGAGTGCCGACGATCGTGCGTGGCGTGATTGACCTGATGTTCGAGGAACCTGATGGCTGGGTAATCGTCGACTACAAGACCGATGCGGTGACGGCAGATTCGGTAGCGACTGTCGTGGATCATTACCGCGGGCAGGTGAACGGCTACGCGGATACCTGGGAGTTGCTGACCGGAGAAGCGGTCAAGGAAAAGGGACTCTACCTGACACGACTGGACCGATTTGTAGCGGTTGATTAGTTCGAGTTGGGCTGGTTGACGGCAATTGCTGGATACACAAAGCACGTGCTATAATTGAACTTAGTCCAGATCTCTGCTGGTTCGGGTCTGTCGTTCGGTGCGTAGCCGCGGTTTTTCTTAGGGTTGAATGGGTGGACGACCGTTGGTCGAAGGTTGATTGAAAATGAGCAAACGTTCCTTGTCGAGAGTCCTGTACGCCTGGGCCTTACTGGCCTTACCACAACTCGCCTGTTTTGCCGCTGAACAGCCGAATATTCTCTTTATCATGTCCGACGATCACACGTCCCAGGCATTGGGTTGTTACGGAAGTCGGCTGGCGAAGCTTAATCCGACACCGACGATCGATCGGCTGGCACGTGAGGGGATGTTATTTGAAAACGCCTTCTGTACAAACTCGATCTGCACTCCCAGCCGAGCCTGCATCCTGACGGGACAATATCCCCACGTGAACGGTGTCTATGATCTTGGTGGACGTATCGAGACAAAGCGGCAGTACCTGGCACTGGAAATGCGAAAAGCGGGATACCAGACGGCGATGATCGGCAAATGGCATCTCAAGGTCGAGCCAGGGGCATTTGATTATTACTGTGTCTTGCCAGGGCAGGGCAAGTATTTTGACCCAATGTTTCGCATCCAGGGTGAAAAGAAATGGCCGAATAATACGGTGCAATTCAAGGGACAACATTCATCGGATGCAATCACCGATGTCACATTGAAATGGCTAAAGGAAAAGCGTGACCAGGAAAAACCGTTTTTCCTGATGCATCACTACAAGGCCCCGCATGATTTTTTCCAGTACGCTCCTCGCTACGAAAACTATCTCGCCGAGACCGACATCCCAGAACCGGAGAATCTCTGGAAACAACCAGGGTTTGGATCGCTTGCGACGCGTGGTGCGAACGATGAACTGTTACCCCATATTGGGACCTCGATCGGACGACGTAACCCCCGACGTAACTATGCAAAGCACTACAAGGTTGATCCAGCACTGGGTGACGAAGATGCCAAGCGGGCTGCCTACAACATCTATCTGAAACACTACCTGCGCTGCGTTAAGGGAGTGGATGACAACCTGGCCCGGCTGTTTGCCTACCTTGACCAGTCGGGGTTGATGGACAAGACCGTCATTATTTACACCGGAGACCAGGGCTTTATGCTCGGTGAACACGATTACATGGATAAACGCTGGATGTACGAGGAAGCGATGCGGATGCCGTTCCTGATTCGTTATCCCGAAAAAATTCCGGCTGGCTCACGTGCTGACGCGATCGTGGAAAATGTTGATTTCGGACCGACGATGCTCGATTTTGCTGGCATCAAGACACCGGCTGTCATGCAAGGCCGCAGTTTCCGCTCGATTTGTGAAACAGGTAAAGAGTCAAAAGGCTGGAAACAAGAAGCATATTATCGTTACTGGATGCACATGGCTCATCACGATAATCCGGGGCACGTGGGCATTCGTACCAAGGAGTACAAGCTGCTGTTCTATTATGGCTGTAACTACAAGGGCCAGGATCGTACACCACCGGGCTGGGAACTCTATGACTTGCGGAATGATCCGACCGAAGTCGTGAACCAGTATGATAATCCAAAGTACGCTGGTACTGTCAGTGAACTCAAGGATCGACTTGCCAAGCTTCGCAAACGGGTTGGTGACACCGGCCAGGATCATCCGGCAGCGGAAGCCATCATCAAGGAGTTTTGGGACTATGACGAAGCAGATCGCCAGAAAGCGATCCAGTTGTCTCACCAGGTTCTCCAACTCAGGAAGAATGCTCCGGAGAGGCCCCGTAAAAAGAAATGAAGCGATCGAGAAATGATTTGAAGTGGCCCGACGGGGAAACGCCTGCTCACGGTTTGTTGGCGGTGATGGCACCTGTTTTTGTGCTGACGTTATTGTTTAGCAGTCCATTTGGCTGGGGACAGGAGCGTCCGCTTGGCAAGGAAGATGCCGATCGTTTGTTTTCCGTGGAAGTGATGCCCTTGCTGAGGCAAAAGTGTTTTGCCTGCCATGGGGATAAGCCACAGGATCTTAAGGGAAAGCTCGACTTGCGTAGTCGCGCTGCCATGCTCAAGGGAGGCGAATCAGAAGAGCCAGCCCTGGTCATGGGTAAGCCCAGGGACAGTCTGTTGTTTCAAGCGGTTCTCTGGGAGGGGTTGGAAATGCCACCCAAGGAGAATGATCGTTTGACCAAGCAGCAGATCGAGTTGCTGAGGCAATGGATTACCGCTGGAGCTCCCTGGCCGGACGTAGCAACGCAAAAGAAATATCGTGAAGAGAATTGGAATCAGCCGGAAAACAAGGATGGCCTGCTGGTTAAAACCAGTGGCGGGCTTTCCCAGGACTGGACCTATCGTCGCTATCGACGCGAGAATATCTGGTCATTGCAACCGCTGGTAAAAGCACCGGTGCCAGCAGGTGCCGACAATCCAGTTGATGCCTTCGTTCGTGCCAGGCAGCAGGAAGCGGGGGTCAAATCTGCCCCCCGGGCGGACAGGTTAACCCTGATTCGACGAGCCACCTATGACCTGACGGGGCTTCCTCCCACGACCGAGGAAGTTCGAGTGTTCCTGGCGGATCAATCACCGCAGGCGTGGCCGCGGCTCATCGATCGGCTGCTGGAAAGTCCTCACTACGGGGAACGCTGGGGCCAGCACTGGTTGGACGTGGTTCGCTACGCCGACACGGCTGGTTTCTCCAATGACTACGAGCTCTCCAATTTCTGGAGATATCGGGATTACGTGATTCGTGCGTTTAACGATGACAAGCCGTACAACCAGTTCGTACTTGAACAGCTTGCTGGCGATGAACTGGCTCCGGACGATCCCCAGGCAATCGTGGCGACCGGTTTCCTGAGAGCGGGCCCCTGGGGAACCGCCATGATTCCCCAGCCTATTGCCCGTCAGATCTACCTCGATGACCTGGTTAATAACGTGGGTGAGGCCTTTCTCTCCACGGCCCTGCGTTGCACGAAGTGCCATGATCACAAGTTTGACCCGGTCCCCACTCGCGATTATTACCGGATCTACGCCGCCTTTGCAGCCACGCAGCCAGCCGAACGTCCGGCTGCTTTTGGTCCACAGGAAAATCGGATGGCTTTCATCGAGGAAAAACAACACGTTGAAAAGATGCTGGCCTTTGCCACGCAAAAAAAGAACGCGCTGGTTGCCAAGCGAGAAGCGGCTGCCCGCAAATGGTACGAAGAACATGAATTGCCGTACAAGAACTCGCAACAGCGGCGCCGTGACCCGGATGATAAGAAACCGCCCCGTCATGTTGGTCTCGATTACGTCGACCAGGGACGCCTCAAGGTGCGTGAACAGGACGAGTGGATTTGGACGCGGCGCCTGGAGCGTTTTCAGCCCCTGGCCCAGGGAGTCTATAACGGTCCCGACTACAAGTACAACGGTCGCAAGTTGAGGATCCAGGCCAAGATCGATAAGCAATGGAGACCGGAGAGTAAGATTCTCATGGGGGGATCGCTTGAGGCACCCGGTCAAGCCGTGACTCCAGGCGTACTGAGCGCCACGGGAGTACCAGTCGCCGGAGCGCCGGAACAGGATCCGTTTGCCTTGCCTACCAGTCTCTCGGGACGTCGACTGGCACTGGCACGCTGGATGACGGACCCCGCGAATCCATTGACGACGCGATCGATTATCAATCGCCTGTGGCTTTATCATTTTGGTAAAGGGATTGCCGGCAATCCAAATAATTTCGGCACCACGGGTAAGAAACCGACCCATTTACCGCTGCTCGACTGGCTGGCCTCCGACTTCGTGGAGAATGGCTGGAAGATCAAGCGTGTCCATCGACTGATCATGCTTTCGAAGACCTACCAGCAGTCGGGCACCCATCCAGGCCGTAAGCAACTCGATGCCCAGGATCCCAACAATG
>JAZADA010000457.1:0-16341 GCA_036124135.1 Planctomycetota bacterium
CAGATTCAACAGCGACTGGTCGTCATGGCTGATGGAACCCAGCGACTGGATCCCGGCCATCTCAAATCGTACAACACGCTTGCCTCTTATGACCTGACCACCGGAAAAACTGTTTGGGAAATCGGCGGTCCACAAAACCTGGCCAACCAACCCCTGGCAGGCTACTTTTTCCTCGGACCGCCACTTCCTTTCGGAGGTCGCCTCTATGCCATCGGCATAGAAAAAAAACAAACGCGTTTGCTGGAACTGGACGCCCAGACGGGCAGCCTGGTCTGGCAAATCACACTGGCCGACAGCAGCCTGGATGACGACCCACAGGCACGATTTAAACAATCACCTTTCGTGCTACCGCTGAACCAGCAGTTCAAGAGTGGAGCGACTCCCTCCAGTTCAGAAGGAATTCTTGTCTGCCCGATCTCGGACAGTAGTTTCGTAGCCGTGAACCTCACCACCCGTTCTGTCCTCTGGATCTATGACGCCGGGAACCAGGACACCGCTACAGCACAACGCATGATCAATCCGTTCCAGGCCCCCATGGGCGGAGGCGCCGCGTTAGATCATTCCACGACCTGGGCCGACACGACCGTTACCATCGCCGCCGGAAAAGTCATCCTGACACCCCAGCATAGCGAGAAAATCCTCTGCCTGGACCTGGTCAGTGGTGAGTTACGCTGGTCCCTGCCACGCGGGGATGGGCTTTACGTAGCCGGCGTCGAGGACAACAAGGTGATCATTGTCGGACGCAGTCATCTAAGTGCCGTGAACCTGGCAAATGGATCCAAAGCCTGGCCAACCACGCAGGTTGAGTTCCCGGCCGGATCCGTTCCCAGTGGTCGAGGCTACCTTTCGCCGGGAAGATTTCACCTGCCTTTAACCACGGCCGAAGTAGCTGTCTTCGACCTGGTGGCAGGACGATTACAGGCCCGTTCCCAGTCTCCCAGTGGCATCATTCCCGGGAACCTGGTGAACTGTGATGACTTCATTATTTCTCAAAACACAACCGGCATCTACCGTTTCCCTTCCATTGCCACGAAACAACAGGACGTGGCGCAACGCCTGCAGGACCAGGGAGACAATGCTCTCCTGTTAGCCCAATCAGGAGAAGTCCTGCTCTATGCCGGCAAGATCCAGGCAGCGGTCCAGGCATTACGTAAATCGCTTCAGATTCAACCGAACGAAAACACCTCACGCTTACTGGCTGCCGCCATCGTAGAGGGGCTGCGGATCGATGATGATGCTTTCCTGGGACTAGCCCAGGAACTCGCTCCAACACTGATCAAGGATCAGCAAAACGCCGACTTCCTCAGGCAACTGATTCGCATCTATCAACGCAGTGGCGATCAGCGCAAGGCATTTGAAGTCTGCCTGCAATTCATGAAAATCGATCCGGGACTGAACGTCGTGGAAGACATTGCCGGAACTCGCCGTGTGCGACGTGATCGTTGGCTGGCTGCCCGCATCGATGAAATCTGGCAAGCAGCGGATGTGCCATCACAACAGGTCATTCTCCAGCAATTAGATTCCGTCCTTGCCGACATTCCACGGACCCAGGCACTAAGCCTGTTCGAATTCCTACCCGTCGTTACGGATCTTTATCTCCAGGAGGCCCAGGCTGCTCTTGAAAATAAGAACTGGATCCAGGCCGAGGCATTTTTTCGCCAGGTCTGGCAACATGGTAACGCGACGCAGCAGCGGCAGGCTGCTGCTGAACTGGCACGACTTTACCAGCAAAGATCGCGCCCTCGCCTGGCTGCAGATATCTATCGGCTGCTGGCCAGCGAGTACCCGGACTTGCCCGTTATCGATGGCCAAACCGGCACCCAGTTACTGGCTACCATGAGCCAGGATGACAAGCTGAAACCATGGCTGTCTGGTGACCTTGCATGGCCCCGAAAAACTCCTCTCCAGAGTGAAACCAAGCGAAACAATTCCAGTCGTTACCGACTGCCTGTCACCATCCGTCAGTCAACTGGCCCACTCGATCCAGCTATCAATATCGATGTTGATTCCCAGGGCAGAACCCTGACAGCCCAGGACGACAACGCCAAACAGCTCTGGCAGGTCCGACTCAGCACACCTAAAGTTTCCATGCCCTTCATGGGCCCCGCTTACAATCACATCCAGGGGCAACTTGATGGAAATCTGCTCGTGGCCTGGATGGGTAACCGCATTTGTGCCATCGATGGGCTGGATTCAACGGGCAAGCTGCTGTGGGACAACCCCACGTGGTCTGTCGCTGGCCGGCAACAAGCTCGCATCCCACGCCCGATTTTCATGGGGCAACGACTGGCCTGGCAAAAAGACAAGTTGAAGGCCACGAAGCCGATCCCACTGGCCGTCTCCAGGAGTACGGTTTGCTACCAGAAGGACGACCAACTACTCGCCGTCGATCGTCTCAGTGGCAAAACACTCTGGACCCGGGATGGATTCACTCCCAAGAGTGACCTCTTCGGCGACGACCAGCTGCTGTTCGTCACTTCACCTGATTCCAACCAGGCCATCGTGCTCAGCACCCTCGACGGACGTCAGCTCGCCACGCGAGCACTTCCCCGAAAAAAAGATCGCATGATCACGCTGGGACGCAAGATCCTGACCTGGTCCAGCAACGACAAGGAGACGGCCTGGACACTGCTGGATCCGTGGCAACAGGAGACCGTCTGGCAACGCTCCTTTGCCCCCGCGACGCAACCGACTTTAATCAATACGCAAACCGTGGCAATCCTGGAACCCAACGGTCATTTCCTGGTGCAAGGGGTTTCCGATGGAACCGTCCTGCTTGAAAACCAGGTCCCGAAACCCAAGACCTTCGAAAATATTGCCGTGCTTGAAGACCGCACCCGGTACTTCCTGGCCGTGAACCGCAACCAGGACCAGGCCAACTTCATCCCTTCCTCCAGCAACAGCGGACGTTTCGTTGTTAATGGAGAACTGCATGCCTTCGATATCAACAGCCAGAAACTGAACTGGACAGCCAATATCGGACCCCAGTTATTGACTCTCGACCAGAGCCGCAACTTCCCGGTACTGGTCTTCTCGGTTCAAACCAGGAAACAAAACAAGGATGGGCGGACCACGTCTGCCGTCGACATCCATTGCGTGGACAAGGAAACTGGCAAAGATCTCTACAAGAAAACCAACTCCTATTCCAATCAGTTGGTAGGGGTCGAGGCAAAACCTGACCAGCAGCGTGTCGAACTGAAGTTCCGAACCACGGTGGTTCAACTCAACTACGGGGCAGCACCACCACCGGCCAAGCCAGGAGCACCGGGACCCGACAAGGAACCCAAAAAGGCTCCCGACAAGGAACCGGCGCCTGCCGAAGAAACTCCGGCAGATCGCCTGAGAAATCTCTTTCGTCGAGCTGCCAACCCACCTCCTCGCCTACCCCCGGCAACACCCAGAAAAACGCCAATGCCTTAGCCTGCTACGATTTAGCACGGTGCCAAGGGACCAGGCACCCCCTCCTTACCACCCAGGTTTCCGGGTCAAAAAAATCGAGTTTTCCTTACTTTCGGTTCTGGGATATACTCGATGTCTAGCGTGCTCATAACAAGCGCCTTGCCACTGGTACCCACCCCATGTCCAACAACCTTCAGGACTGGATCGGAACAGAACTTCAAGACGGCCGTTATCGTGTCGTCGACAAGTTGGGAGAAGGGGGAATGGGGACGGTCTATCGTGCCCACGACACCAAGCACTCCCGGGACGTGGTTATCAAGATACCACGGCCCAGTCTCCTCGAAGATAAGACGTTCGCGCGAAGATTCAAAAGAGAGTTGAAATCGCTCAGCGAACTTTCTCATCCCAACATCGTCAAGATCCAGGCGATGGGCAACCACCAGGGAATACCCTTCGGTGTCATGCAATACCTGGCCGGTGGGGACCTGGAAGATCAGCGTCTTATTGATAAAACGGGCCTTGTTCTTCCCTACGATCCCAGCAGGCTCGCCCAGTGGCTGGGACCGGTCTGCGAGGCACTCGATTTCATTCACCAGAAAGGATATGTCCATCGGGACATCAAACCTTCCAACATCCTGTTTGACCCGACAGGCCAACCCTATATTAGTGATTTCGGTGTCGTCAAGGCGATCACTGAAGCCAGTGGTGAAACACCACCAGAATCACTGACAGATACCGACCACGTCATCGGTACCGTGGCTTACCTGGCACCCGAAATGCTTTCGCCTGATGAAATCAGTGGTCAGGCCGATCAATATTCCCTGGCAATTACGATCTACGAATTACTGGCCGGACAATTACCTTTCCCGGAATCAACATCTCCAGTGGAGTCCTTGGAACATTTGACACAATCGGTTCCACCACTGAGAGACATCAACGCCACGATCAGCCCCGAATTAGCCGCGGCACTTCACACGGCCTTACAACGCGACCCTCACCAACGCTATCCCTCCTGTAGTGCCTTTGGGAAAGCCTTGCTGGCAACTGTTGCCGACGGCGAAAACATCTCTGCAGCGGGCCGTTCGGAGGTCCATGCTGCACCCGCCATGGCTCGCCTGAACTGTCCTGCCTGCCACGTTCAGCTCAAGATCACTGAAAAATTTGCCGGTCAGACAACGGGTTGTCCCCAATGTCGCAGCACCCTGATCGTCGCCAGGGACCTTGGCTCACTGAAACTCAGCAAGACGGCCTCCGATGATACCCAGCTTGTTTCCCGGAAAAAAACCGCCGCCATTCCCAAGCCGGCAGCCCCCTCACCAGCGGATCGGGATTCCTCGGCAACACCTTCCGTCAAAGCATCCCCACCCGTGCGAAAAGAGTCCTCGACGGGAACAAAAGATCTCACCAGGAAAAAGAAAACAGGATCCACCAGGACTGATTCGCCTCAACAAAGTTCACGATTAACCTTAACAGGCCACCATGATCCCGTACTGGACGTCGCTTTCAGCCCTGATGCCCAGCACCTGGCTTCAGCTGGAATGGACCACCTGATCAAGATCTGGGATCCAACCAGTGGACAAGAACGCTCGAGCCTGCAGGGACATACCCAGGCCGTTACAAGCGTGCGATTCACCATGGACAACCAATCCGTCTTGTCAGCTGGACATGATCGTTCCATACGACTCTGGGACATTACTACGGGAACCGAGATAGCCGAATTCGTTGGCAACCAGCACCTTGTTGACACCATTGACCTGAGCAGGGATGGTCAATGGCTGGCCTCCAGTGATGGTGAACAGGTTCGCCTCTGGAACGTGGAAAGCCGGGAGACCGTGCGGCTCATGGAAGGCCATACCGCGCATGTGACGCATGTGGCTTTCAACCAGGCAGGATCCCTGCTGGCCTCGGCGAGCAAGGATCATTCCATCAGGATCTGGAACCCGGAAACCGGCGCACTCATGGCCGTACTGGAAGGCCATGAGGATGAAGTGAATTGCGTGTGGTTTAGTCCTGACGATCAGCAGTTAGTCTCTGCCAGCGCGGACCAGACAACGCGGATCTGGAACGTAACCGGGGAGGAAGAGTTCCTCTTGAAAAGCAAGGACGAATTGATCTACACGGTTTGCTTCAGCCCGGATGGTCGGCGTGTCGTCTCGGCCGGCAGCCCACTGGTCGGTAAGCATGGTACGGTCAAGATCTGGGATGCCCACACGGGACAACTGGTCGGTGCCCTGAAACATACCAATGTCCTGGGGCTGGCCTTCAGTCCGGACTCAAAAAGACTGGCCGCCGCGAATGCTGATGGTACGGTCAAGATCTATACGGAGCAGGTCCTCACCCTACTCGGTGATACGCGTTGGCTGACCAGTGTGGCCTTCAGCGCCGATGGTTCCAAATTAGCCTCTGCAGGTGGTTACGAGGACAATACGGTCAAGATCTGGGATGCCCAGTCGGGCCGGGAACTACTGACACTCAAGGGGCACGCAGAATCCATCTGGAGCGTTACTTTCAGTCCCGATGGAAAATGCCTTGCGTCCGCCAGCCCGGATCGCACCGTCCGACTCTGGGATACCACCGATGGCAAGGAACTCTTTGTCCTCGAGGGACATGAGCATTGTGTTTCCCACGTCACGTTTCGACCCGATGGAAAACAACTCGCCTCCGCCAGCCTCGATCACACGATCCGCCTCTGGGATCCTGCCACGGGCCAGCAGCAGTTGGTCCTAAGAGGTCATGACGGATCGGTCAACGGCCTGGCCTATGCACCTGATGGAACTATCCTCGCTTCCGCGGGATCTGACATGACGGTTCGTCTATGGGACAGTTCCGATGGCCAGTTGAAGACCACGCTCGAGGGCCACACGGACCGCGTGAACAGCGTCAGCTTTCACCCACATGCTTCCGAGTTAGCATCTTCCGGTGGCGCGTCGGACAAGACCATCCGAATCTGGAACCTGGACAACAACGAGCTTATCACCAGGCTGGAGGGGCATACACGCGCTGTCATGAGCGTTAACTTCAGTCCTGATGGACTGAAGCTCGCCTCGGCCAGTGACGATCGCACCGTCATGATCTGGGATCGCAGCAACACAACGGCGCTGCTGACCCTCGAGGGCCACAACAAAACGGTTCGCAGCGTTACCTTCAGTCCCGATGGAAAACGACTGGCTTCGGCCAGTGGCGACAAGACCGTCCGCCTCTGGGATACCGCCACTGGTGAAACGGCACTCACCTTGCAGGGCTCGCGCGAAGGACAGGATGCCCCCGATCCCGATAAACCGGAAGAGGTTCAGGTCATCCTGATTGGCAAACCGTTTCATCAACTAAAAGGTCATACCAGCTTCGTCAATTGCATTGACTTTAGTCCGGATGGCGATTTCCTGGCCTCCGGCGGTGGCTATGAAGACCACTCGATCAAGATCTGGGAGACGGCCACCGGCAAGCTGGCAACCATCCTGGAGGGCCATACCGATGCCGTCTGGAGTGTCGCTTACTCACCCGGCGGAGACCTGTTGGTCTCAACTGGTCCCGACCAGTCCATCCGGCTCTGGAATCCCAGGGAAGGTAAGCTGACCACCTCGCTGGAAGGACACGATGATGAAATCAACTCGGTCTGCTTCAGCCCCGACGGAAACCACCTGGTCACGGGCAGTGATGATCGCACCGTCCGCATCTGGGATCCAGCCGCAGGGGTTGAGCTACGAAACATGGAAGGGCATATCGATTTCGTCAACTGTGTTCGCTGCAGTCCCGACGGCACCCGGATTGCATCCGCAGGAGGCCATGAAGACAAAACGGTCAAGATCTGGGACAGTCTCACCGGGCAGGAAATTTTCACCCTGGAGGGTCACAAAAACTCGGTCACGAGCTTGAGTTTTCATGGCACCGGAAAATGGTTGGCCAGCGGAAGCGAGGATCAGACCATTCATCTCTGGGATGTGATCAGTGGTAAATCCGTACTGGTCCTGAAGGGACATACCGATACTGTCACCAGCCTACACTTCGCAACTCGCGGAAAATGGCTATTGTCCGGTGGAGCAGACAAAACGGCGCAATTATGGAACCTGTCCACGCGACAGTCCGACTTGACCCTGCAGGGACATGAAAAGGGAATCCGCTGTGTCGCACTGGGACCCCGTGGCCGAACTGCAGCCACCTCCAGCGGGGATGCCACAATCCAGCTGTGGAAAATCAGGCGACAAAAAAAATCTGCTGAGTGAATCCTGGTCCAGGTCGGATGGCCAGAACAAGATTTGCAGCCCTAAAGGCTGTCCTCTATAAATAGAGTCCACTCAGGCACAGTCTGGCGATCCATTTTGTCTGGCCCAGGATTACTCTGGCATGTTCATTTCCTCCAGCAAACGCATCATCTTGCTGATCTTGATACTTGGCTTCACCCTGGCAATCACCGGCTGCAATTCCAAGCCGGATCAGCAAAACAATAACGGCCCTTCCACCCCCTCCAACGTGGCCGACAAGGGAGCGGACAAGGAACCTGCGGATCCCGGAAAACTCCTCGCCCGCCAGGCCTCGGCGACCCCTGGTAACAGCAAGCCGCATCCCTACGTCACCAAGGATTGCCAGGCAGCGATCATCGTTCATCCGCAAAAGATCTACCAGTCAGAATTACTCACTGAGTTGCTTAAATCAGAAACCATCAGGGCATTTATCGACGACAACTTCGTCGGCCAATTCATCAATACTGTTGGTGTCGACATCCGTGAAATCACACGTTTTTCGCTCCTGCTACAAAGCCTGCCTGGCAGTCCGCAAGATGCACCATCACTCGCGATGATCTTCGAATTCTCAAACGTCGCAGACCGCACCACGATCATCGAGAAACATAGCGACCCACTTATGCCCGAGGAACAAGATGGCCGCCAATGGTACCACGCCAGGAACGCATCTCCGATTTCATTCGTCTGCATACCGGACACCAAGACCCTTGTCTTCGGCACGGATCTCGCGTTAACCCGGCAAGTCGTCTCCAAGCCCGCCGCCAGGAATCCCCTGAACAGCCAGCTGATCGAACTGGACTACCAGAACCGGGCTGGCCTGATCGTGGGTAAGCGAGATCTCTTTCCACCGGGCCTGATGGCAGCGATGCAGGAAGAAGTCAGGGCCAACCATTTACCTCCTGCATTTGCCGAAGTGACAACGATCATGGCAGAGCTAAGGAAAGCCAGCATTATCCTGGGCCTGTCACCGGATTTCTACCTGGAACTAGATGTGACTACGAGCAACGCAGACAATGCGGCCAAGTTACAGACCATGATCAATGACAGCCTGACCCTAATGAAGAGCTCACTAAGTGTCCTCGTCCTGGCCCCCCCCAAGGAAATGCCCGCTTCCATGCGACCAGTCCTCCAGGAAATCCTGAAGTTGCTGGCACAAATCAAGCTGCAGCAATCTCAAAGCCGACTGCTCGTGACCATGAAAGTTCCGTCGGAACAGTTGGTAGCACTGAAAGGTCCCCTGGACCAGCTGCTCGCTGCCTCGATACCCAAGTCGCCCCAGATCCCGGAGTTGCACGTCGTCCAGGGAAAGGTCACCATCGACGGTAAACCGCTTGCCGATGCCCGGGTGGCATTGCATCGCAGCGAACCAGGTGCGTCCCGGGTCTTTGCTGCCAACACGAACGCAGAAGGCAATTACAACATCAAGGCTCTCTACACCAGTGGAGAATTCACCGGGGCCCCAGCCGGTCGTTACAAGGTCACCGTCATCAAGGTGTCCCCCTCGGAATTGAGTGACGAAGAGTTTGCCCGGCAATACCAGCAGAAAATTGAGTCCGATACCGTGGAGGGAAATTCACCGCCCGAAGGATCGAACCCACCCTACCTTGTTAATCCGCAATACGTCAGCGTGATGACAACACCCTTTGAAATTGTGGTACAAGCTGGTAACAATAAGCATGATTTTTCCCTGACCAGCAATCCTCCGCTCAAAAAATAGGAAACCTTACATGACCGAATTCAATCGTCGACAGTTGTTTCACCAGGGCCTTGGCGGACTGGCCATTGCAGGGGCCAGCACCCTGACCCTGCACGCTGATGCAGCGCCCACGGCCAAGACGCTGGATGTTCACAATTACCAGGACTTTCTCGACAAGAACGGGATCCCCCAGGTACAACCAGCAGCCAAATGGGAACCCTCTCGCAAGGATATCCTCGGTCCGTACTTCCTGGCCGGTGCGCCCTTCCGCGGCAAGGTCACGCCCCCCCTCGAACCCGGTGAACTCGTGGTCATGCGAGGACGAATCTGGGGACACGATACACGCAAACCGATCAGCAACGCCGTCCTCGATGTCTGGCAAGCCGATGTCAAAGGACGCTACGATCTCAGCGATCCCAGGAATCCTCCCCAACGAAGTGAATTCAAAAACCGTATCCGGCTCGTCACCGATGAAACCGGTTACTATGAATATGAAACCATCAAACCAGGTGCTTACCGGATCGGCCCCAATCCCCGCGATTTTCGGCCCGCTCATATCCACTACATGGTCCAGGCACCCGGCTACACGAAACTCATTACGCAAATCTACTTCAAGGGAGATCCCTTGATTACTACCGACCGCTGGGCCAGCAAATCCAATTTGATCGTACCGCTGGCAAAGACAAAATCAGAACACGGCAACTACCAGTTAGGAACGTTCGATATCGTCCTGGCCAAGTCATAACCTCCCTTCGAGCAGCTCTCGATTACCTGGAACTGTTTATGTTTCTGCGACCTGTCACACTTGCCTGTTGCTGCCTCGTGAGCAGCCTTACGATCGTCACTGAGGCGGCTCCGACCACCATCGAAACCCTCGACATGTGGTCCGGCCAGGTGAACGACATAGCACTCCGTAAACTTGCGCCATCAACCGGTTTCATTACCGATCCGACCCACTGGCAGAAACTCTGCAAAACCTGGCAACCCGACGTGAAAGTACCAGGAGTTAACTTCGGTAAACAACTGGTACTCGTCGGTACCGTTCCAGGACCTAACCGGGTTATCATGCGCCCGGTTGTTGACGAGAAAGGTAATATTACCTTTCTCGTGGCGGGAACCAAGCGCGGCGGTCCGGGATTCGGTTACAAGTTGATCCTCATCAGCCGACAGGGGGTCAAGACCATCAAGGGACAATCGATCGACAGCAAGGGAGTCCGCGGAACCGTTCTGATCCCCGGCAAGGTTCAATCGTTCCAACAACACATGCTGGAAATCAAACTCTGGGAATACGATCCTTTCCTGGCAGATGTTGGTGCCAAGCTGATTGACCGTTTCCTGGTGGAAAAATATCAACACCAAGGTGGCCAGGAAACGACCACCCCCTTCACCGTCGGCGCCAAACTCGAGCCACGCAAAAATCGCCGTTACTACATTACTGTTTTTGTCCTGAAAAGCGGTAAACGAACCCACATCGGTGAAAAAGATGGCAAATCGGGACTCTGTAATGTCCTGACCAATGGAAATCCCACCACGGTCAAGATCATCGCCAGGCCGGTTCGTTAGGTAAAACGCCTTACGGACTCAAAGCCACACACACGTTCGTCTCACAATGAGACAGGCGTATCTTTCTTGCGACACCCCGGAGAAAAATGAATTTTCCCGGTTTCGTTGCCAACTTCTCGCCAAGCGATTTCCCGCCACTTTTCCAATGCTAACACATGAACCTAAACCATTACCTGAAAACCCTTTACAAGGTTAATCCAAGCCTGACATCAACCTCCTCTCGCTGTGTTGCTGACAAAAGACGTTCGCTTTGGCACAGGCGTTGCTTTTTAGTTCCAGCATGAAACCACGGTCGATCTCATTGACCCGAACCATACCCCCCACCCGGAAAACAAGGAAGGAAAGAATCATGAATGCCCATCGTTGGAACTTGACTGGACTCATCGTGTTAATCAGCGCCATTGCGATCAATCAACCGGTCGTTGCCAAGATTTTTCGATTGCGACGCAGTCGTACGATGGTCACTCACAATTCAACCCCGTTGACACCCATCGTCGACCTGGACGCTGGCCCCTGTGGCGATGAACCCGATACCTCTTGCAATTGCACAACCTCGGACATCGTTCTCGATTGTTCCGCTGATGCCTGCGAAATACTGAATCCGGTTGCGACTCCAACGATCCTGGGCGACCTGGATCAAGACGGAATCATCAGCCTGGACGAAGCTGGGGCTGTCTTGACCGATGATGCTATCAAGAATGCCCTGTTCGCCATGCCACTATCGGATCAGAAGGATTACCTGCTGACGTTTGATGCCGCAATGCAAACCCAGATCGCTCGTCTTGCGGATACGCACGGTACCTGGAAGTGGCGTTTCGCAGTAAAAGCAGCCGGAGAGATGGGATTAACGGCAACGGAAGCTGAAGCAATCGCTGTTGCCTGGTTACATTAATCCGTCAGTCCCTCCAGCCATCAGGGGTGTCCGCCAACCGGCGCACACCCCTGTTTCATTTCTTGGCTGACCAGCGAAATGTATTGTCAAAGACCGTTGCATTTCACTCGCCAGACGATACGCTGATGGATACCAGGCACAAGCAGGCAGGGTGAAACGATGGCAAAAGTCTACTATTACTACTCGGCCATGAACGCGGGTAAATCTACCACGCTGTTACAGTCGAGCTATAACTATCGCGAGTGCGGCATGCACACGTTGCTGCTCACACCCGAGTTGGACAATCGTTACGGAAAAGGCAAGATTACTTCTCGCATTGGGCTGGAATCCGAGGCCACCATGTTCGAACAGGTCGACAACCTGTTTGACGTCGTGCGATCATCCCACGAGCAGAAAGCCATTGACTGCGTACTGGTTGACGAGGCTCAATTCCTGACAGAGAAACAGGTCTCCCAGTTATGCGAGGTGGCCGATCGACTCGACATCCCCGTCTTAACGTATGGCCTGCGAACTGATTTCCAGGGCAATCTATTCGAGGGCAGCACCTACCTGCTGGCCTGGGCGGACAACCTGGTGGAAATCAAGACCATCTGTCACTGCGGCAGCAAGGCCACACGCGTGATGCGACTGGATGGCGATGGAAACGTGATCCGGGAAGGCAGCCAGATCAAGATCGGCGGCAACGATCACTATGTTTCGGTTTGCCGCAAGCACTTCCGTGAAGGACTTGGGAAACGTCGTCCTGACGAGTTACTATTCGCCCAGTTCGAAGATCCCGACTCCTGATTTTATTGACATGGAACCACGGACGTTAGCGAATCTTCCGTGGCACAGGTTGTCCGTCGGGAATGAAGCTGAAGTACTTGCGTCCCTCCATACGTTGTTTCCAATCAGCCCGGGCAGCCACGATCAACTCTGGACGCTGGTAAAGCTCCAGGGCCGTCAGTGCCAGGGACTGGGCTGCAAAGACGATTCCTTTTTCCCCTATCGAGGATCCAATAGCAGCCACGTTTTGCCAGCTATGTCCTGGACTTTGGGCCACCATGCAGGTCGTACGCAGGCCCCCGGTCGGTACCCTCCAACTGATATCTCCAACATCGGTGGATCCCTTGCTCGGCGGACTGTTGACCGTGACACGATGAATACGGTCATCAATGGCCAATGGAAAACGCGTACCAAACTGTTCGGTTAGAGGTGCCTGCAGTCGGCGTGCAAACTGGGCTTCTTTATCGGTGAATTTCGGGGCCCCGATTAATTCCATCTTGCGCGTCACCAGCGCCGCCAGCGGCGCGTTGGGGATAATTTCATGGCAGTCTGTATCGACCTTGATCGACAACTTGGTGCGTGTCATCCGGGCCGCTCCGGCGGCGATGTCCTGGAGCCAACGAAAATTGTATTCCACGTCCGCATGGTCATCTGCTCGACAAAAATACCAGACGGTTGCAGTGGGTGCTACCACGTTGGGTGCACCACCACCGTCGACGATCACGTAGTGAATACGAGCATCTTCCTTGACATGTTCCCGCATGTAATTCGCCCCGATATTCATCAATTCGACTGCGTCCAGGGCACTGCGCCCTTTCTCGGGACTGACCGAGGCATGAGCAGCCGTCCCGGAAAAAGTAAACTTGGCCGAAACCAGGGCCTTGGAACTGGCTGCCCAGGCACCATTGGTGCTGCTGGGATGCCAATGGAGGCAGATATCCAGGTCATCAAACTGCTTGTCCAGCGTCATGTAGATCTTACCGATAACTGTTTCTTCAGCCGGTGTTCCGTAAAGCCTCAGGGTCCCTTTCAACTTGTGTTTTTCCATGGCCTGCTTGATTGCCAGCGCAGCCCCGAGGGAACCGGCAGCCAACCCGGAGTGCCCACAGGCGTGGCCTGGCTGCCCCTCCACGACTGCCTTGCGAGCCGGCGCAACCTGCTGCGACATCCCCGGCAAGGCATCGTATTCAGCCAGGATTCCGATAACAGGTTTTCCTGAACCATAGCTGGCCACGAAAGCCGTTGGCATGCCCGACAGCCCTGCCCGGACCTGGAAACCTGAAACTTTCAACTTGTTCATCAGCAACTGGCTGGAACGCCGTTCTTCCAATCCGACCTCGGCCAGTTCCCATACCTGCCGGTTCACGGCCTTCAGTTCCCCGCTGCGTTGCTTGATTTCAGCCAGGGCAGTTGCCTCGATGGAAGTAACCTTCCCCTCTTGACCTTCCACGCCAGGAACTGCCAGGGAGGAAAAAAGAACGAGGGCCAGGCAACAACAGCGATAACGGATAACCATGACAGGTTCCTCCTGGGAATAGATCCAGAGAAAAAAGTGGGTGGTCCTTGAGACCTTACCGTGATTCCTGTTCACCTTATCGCACCTACTCACTGGTGCAACCCCTGCCCTGGAGTAGCCTGGCATCGGGGGCACTAGATCTTGAGCAGCAACTCGGAGCCGGGATCAAAGAAATGAGACTGCGTCATATCAACAACGACCCGCATCGCCTGGCCAGGATCGAGCACGTCCTGATTTTCAAGGCGGGCCAGGAGAGTCCCCTCTCCGTAGTTCAGTTCAACGATCGTCTCGGCTCCCAGCAACTGGGACACCGATACCGTCACATCAACACCCGGGGTCTCCGTTTCGGGCGGCAACAACTCCAGGTGTTCAGGCCTCACTCCCAGGGTCAGCTTACGATTCAATCGATCATGAAGCCTGCGCGCCCGTACGGGAGGCACCAGCACACGGAATGCTCCTGCTTCAAAGTAAGTTGCCTTGCCGTCAGCCACCAGGGTTCCGTCCAGCAGGTTCATCGGTGGGTTGCCAATAAACTCCGCCACGAATCGATTGGCGGGTGCCGCATAGATCTCGCGCGGTGCAGCAAACTGCTGGATCTTTCCGTTATTCATAACGGCAATGCGGTCCCCCATGGTCATTGCTTCGACCTGGTCATGAGTTACGTAAACCATGGTTGCCTTCAGTCGACGATGCAGCTTGATAAGTTCCCCACGCATCACCATGCGTAGCTTGGCATCCAGGTTACTCAAAGGCTCGTCCAACAGAAAAACCTGGGGATCACGAATGATGGCACGTCCCACTGCCACGCGTTGACGTTGCCCCCCGGACAACTGGGATGGCTTGCGCTGCAGAAGATCCTCGATGCCCAGCATTTCCGCGGTCTGCTGAATCCGTTGCTGGATTTCCTTGGGCGGCACACGGCGCATTTTCAGTCCGAACCCCATGTTCTGGGAGACCGTCATATGTGGATAGAGCGCGTAGTTCTGGAAAACCATGGCGATATCCCGATCTCTCGGCGGCACATCCAGCACCGAGCGTCCACCGATAAAAATCTCGCCACTGTCCGCTTCTTCCAATCCGGCAATCAGTCGCAGGGCAGTCGTTTTACCACAACCCGAAGGTCCTACCAGGACGACCAGTTCCTGGTTCTGAACGTGCAGGTATACATGGTTAACCGCCAAGGTCTCCCCAAAACGTTTCGTTAGACCTTGCAGGACAACCTCTGCCATAATCAGACTCTCTACGGGAAAGCGAACAACTGCAATTTACCTAGCCAAGAATCTTCTGGACAACATTTCCATGCACATCTGTGAGTCGATAATTACGCCCCTGGAAGCGATAGGTCAGGCGTTCATGATCGATTCCCAGGCAATGCAAGATCGTGGCATGGAAATCATGCACGTGCACCGGGTCCTCCACGATGTTGTAACTATAATCATCCGTCTTACCAAAACTCAGGCCTGGCTTGACTCCACCACCGGCCATCCAGATCGAGAAGCAACGGGGATGGTGATCGCGACCAAAAGCCGCTGGATTACCCTGCGCATAGACCGTGCGACCAAATTCTCCGCCCCAGATCACCAGGGTATCTTTCAGCATGTCACGCTGTTTCAGGTCAGCAATCAATGCTGCTGACCCCTGGTCCGTTTGCTGTGCCAGCGGTGGCAGGTTCTTGGCAGCATTGCTATGGTGATCCCAGCCACGGTGAAAGATCTGGATGAAACGGACTCCTCGCTCGGCTAACCTGCGAGCCATCAGGCAATTGGCCGCATGGGAACCCGGCTGCTTGGCTTCTTCCCCGTACAGCTTGAACGTGCTTTCCGGTTCGTCGGAAATATCTGCCAGTTCCGGAACCGAGGTTTGCATTCGGTATGCCATCTCGTACTGCGCAATCCGGGTTGTGATCTCGGGATCGCCAATTTCCTTCAGTCGCAGGGCATTGAGCTTCGCCAACTGGTTTAACCAATTCCTGCGATTCTCCGGACTGCCCCCGGCGGGATCGTTCAGGTACAGCACCGGATCGCCCTGGCTGCGAAACTTGACACCCTGGTAGCGGGAAGCCAGAAAGCCACTGCCCCACAGCCGATCGTAAATCGGCTGCGCCTGGCCAAACGTATTACGAGTCAACATGACCACGAACGCCGGCAGGTTTTCCGTATCACTACCCAGGCCATAACTCAGCCAGGCTCCCACGCTTGGTCTCCCGGGCTGCTGATGTCCCGACTGAAAAAACGTAACTGCCGGGTCATGATTGATGGCCTCGGTGTGCATC
>JAZADA010000458.1:0-17215 GCA_036124135.1 Planctomycetota bacterium
TTATCAGTTGCCTGCTACGAGGCGGGTGGTGATGCCTACCTCTGCCTGGAGAACACGACCACACGATTGTTGCTGTGGGAAATATCCAGGGCAATTCAACGGCACCAGATGTCCGTGGAGAATCGACGCTGGCAGCAGTTGTCACATCAGCGATTACGGTTGGAGCAGGATGAAACAGGTCGCCTCTTAGAGCAACAACGCGCGATCGTTTCCAGTGATGAGGTGAGTCACTGTTCGGCAGAGGATGATACCAGTCAAAACGGGCCGCCAGCCTATCAGCATGATCAGCAGGAAAGCGCGGTACTGCCGCCACGGCTGGTGACTCATTATCGTGAATTATTACGTACCTATGTCATCATGGGGTCAGGTAACCTGGCCAATGAAATGACATACCTGGCGCAGCAACTGGTCCAGGCCGAGGTGACGGCACAGCAGGTCATGACCCTGCACCTGTCCGTGGTTGAGCAGATGGTTGATGGCCTGGGCAGCCGCAGTGCCCGGCACCTGATGAACCGCGCAGACCTCCTGATCATGGAAGTCATGGCGCACCTTGTGGAGAACTATCGCAGCCGCTTTCAGCAGGCCGAGACCCAGGTTGCCAAGTTGAGCAGTCCTGACTCACAACCAGAATGAGACGTAACGTGGACGACGATATTCCTTATCTTCTGCTAACGCCCGGTCCGCTCACGACCTCGCGGTCGGTTCGACAGGCAATGTTGCGAGATTACTGCACCTGGGATCAGGACTACAACCTGTTGGTCAGTGAAATTCGCTCACGGCTGGTTGAACTTGCCAGTGAGGATGTGCAACGGTACACCGCTGTCCTGATGCAGGGAAGTGGGACCTTTGCAGTGGAAGCGACATTAGGGAGCGTGATCCCGCCGACCGGAAAATTACTGGTCCTGGCAAATGGTGTTTACGGACATCGCATGGTCGAGATTGCTGAACGTCTGCAAATTCCTGCGGTCACGATTGAGCAGCAAGAAACACAACCGGCGGATACGGATAGGGTCCGACAGGTACTGGACCAGGATTCGTCTATTACGCATGTAGCCATGGTGCATTGTGAAACGACCACCGGTCTGCTCAACCCTGCCGCTACCGTGGGAGAGATCGTCGCGAAGGCTGGCAAGACCTTCATCCTGGATGCCATGTCTTCGTTGGGTGGTCTCGAGATGTCCATGGAATCGATGCAGGCAGATTACCTGGTCTCCTCGGCCAACAAGTGCATCCAGGGAACACCCGGTTTTGGATTCGTGATTGCCAACCGACAGAAGCTGGCCGCGACGGCAGGCTGGGCACGCTCACTGAGCCTGGATCTCCATGGGCAGTGGCAGGAAATGGAAGAGAAAGGTGGGAAATGGCGTTTTACGTCACCCACCCATATCGTGCGTGCTTTCCAGCAGGCCCTGGATGAACTGGATGAGGAAGGGGGTGTGGCGGCGCGCTCGGTACGCTATCTCACCAACCAAAGACAACTGGTTGACGGAATGCGAAAGCTTGGCTTTCGAACATTCGTTGAGGATGCACACCAGTCACCGATTATCACCTCGTTTCACTATCCCGACGCCCCAGGCTTCTCATTTCAAGAATTTTACGAGGCGCTGAAAAAACGACGTTTCGTGATCTATCCGGGGAAGGTGACTGGTGCCGACACATTTCGTATCGGCAATATTGGTCATGTTTTTCCGGAAGATATCCAGCAGTTGTTACTGGCCGTGCGAGAAGTTGTGGATGAAACTGCTTCCTGACAGGCTGGAAATTACGGACCCCCAGGAGAGATTGCTGAAATGACTGACCAGGAGATGACCGTGGCAGGTTTGCGGGCCCAGGTGGCAGAGTTCGTGAGTGCCCGGGAATGGGAACCTTTTCACAGTCCCAAGAACTTGAGCATGGCACTGTCAATCGAGGCAGCCGAATTGATGGAGCATTTTCAATGGATTTCGATGGAGGAATCCAGTCGAACCAGTGCCGATCCAGCTAAGCTGGCGGCAGTGGGTGAGGAACTGGCGGACGTACTCTGTTATGCCCTGGCCCTGGCCAACACGCTGGAGATTGATGTGGCGACCACGTTGGCAGCCAAGATGAAGAAGAATGTCATCAAGTATCCGGTTGAAGAATACCGTGGACGTTATGGTCCGGAAGATCCAGCCGATGCCTGAAGGGTCGTCGTGGTATTTACTTGGACAGCGGCGCTTGGGAACGATCCTGGCGACGATTGGCAATACGTGGCTTCGGGGTCTCCGGGGCGCTGATCGCAAAACCAATCCAGGTTTCCCGCACCACGAACTGGGAGACGTTCAGGTCCTTCATTCCGTCGCTCTCGGCGAGTTGCTTGTTGATCATGTTGATGGGCCGGGTCCGTGGTAACGCCTTGTTGAAAATACCCTGCAAGGCAATGCGATCGCCCAGCCTCAGGTTCTTGCCTTCGAATTGCAGGTGTCCATCCCGGTAGAGGCTGGCGCTGAGCTGATCCATGCTCGGTTGGTAGGAAGCCGTCAGGACAAAGTTTCTCCACTTGTGCCGGGAGCCACTTTTCAACTCTTTCAGATGGATTCGCAGTTTCACTTTTCCATCTTCAAATCGAACACGCACGGCCTCGTGGTCCGCCATGGCAACGGTGACATTACCCGGGATCTCTTCCGGGATCTTGATATCCGTTCGATCGAACGCTTCCGCGATTTCCCGGTACAGTGTTCGTAAGTCGGTCCGCTTGCCGTCCAGTTTCAGGTTCTGCAGGGTATTGTTAAAAGCCGATTCATGGACCTGGATGCTCATCAGGCTGTTACCGGGTGCACGCGGTCGTGGCGTGTTGGCTGACAGTTGCTGATATCCCGCCAGGCGATAGCGGAGGATGAGTCGTGAATTGGTCGTGGTTTGCAGGTCGAGAGCAATCGGTTCCAGGTGTAAATGTTTCAGGGGGTTCAGGTAACGTTCCTGGAAGCGATTTTCGACGTTCACCAGGTGGTTAGCAATTTCTTCGTCGAATCGATTGCGTGCACGCCGCTCAACCTGCTTCTTCATTGTTTGGTCCGCCTGGGCATTGTACTGGTTGCGAACAAAGGAACGGAGCATGGATCCGACCACGGGCAGGGAATCGAAATTGGTTTCAAATCCCAGGAGTTCGGATTGAATGTCCGTCTTTGCCGTCGCACGTCCGACCCGAATTCCACGCCGGTCAATCAGCAGATCCTTGTTGACGGTGTAACGTGATGATCCCTTGTTGTGAAAGGTGGTCGATCGCCGTCGTGTTTCCGTGTCGGAAGTGACCTCGCCGCTGGCCTGTACACCCATTCGCCATTGTTTCTTGTCAGGAATCAGGAAGACATTCAGGATCGTCGAGGTGCGACTTTTACCAGAAACGCGTGCCCCTTGAATCGTATCGTCAATCGGTTCCTCCTGGGACTTGGGATCGGGAAGCAGGCGATTGATCATTTGCTGGGAGACCGCGATGCGGATGTTGGCATTACGATAATGGTGGTCCAGTTGGCTGGCCAGGGCTCGTTCGCCCTCGTCCAGTGACCAACGCAGGAACTGGTAGCGTGAAGCCAGGGAACTGCCCTGCTGCGTCGTGGTCGTGCTTTCATAAATTTCCAGTTCACGCAGTAATTCTGTAGGATCAACGTGAGCGGTGACTACCTGACGTAGTACGGTTTTCAACGACTGAACCGGTTCGGTCGCAATGAACTTGCGCTGGTCCTCGGTGAGTACTGCTGAATCGATTCGATTCAGTACACGGCAGCTTAACTTGTTGAGGGTCTGTGGATCGACGGGTTGTTTTGCAAGGGTGACTTCCAGCAGCTTATCCAGCAGCAAGTATTCGATCCACGGGCCACCATCGGACAGGTTTGCGAAGGTCTCGCGGAGGTTCCGGATTTCCTGGGTCAACAAGGTTACGCTGGCTTCCCGGGACTGCTGGGGTAGCGGGGCCGCAGTGGCTAGTTGGTGGATTGAGCTCCAGATGTGCAGGCGCCGATTGAGGGCATAGACGGTCCGTAACCAACGCGAGTTAATATCGAGATCACTCACACCCTCTGCCTGGGAATTTCCGGACCGGACCAGCTTGGTCAGCCGCGATAGTGTTTTCTTTGTCAGTGGATCCGTCAGTTTCCGGTGAGATTGTAACTGGTCCAGTGCCACAGTCACATCTGCAACCCAGGGGCGTGCTGGTGGGTAAGTTGCGAGTGTTGCCAGCTGCTGCAGCAGAGAGATTGGCTTGGGCCAGATACCATGATCAGCCGGTGCCAGGTAGCTCACCATTTCAATGGTAGTACGGTCAGTAGGCGAGGTAGCGGACAGGGGAGTTGCGGAAAGGGCCAGGGGTGTCGCATTAACGACATGCAGCATGCCAGGTTCCCTGGTCGGCTGCGGAATGATTGGCAAGGAGACCAACGGCTTCTTGCCCGTCGTGGTTTCCGGAGCACCGTCCTGCTGGGGTGGTGATGAATCATGCACCAGCTTACCCGTTGATCGCCAAATGTCGGGAGCAAACAGGCAGAGGATGAAGAGTGCAATCAGTAAGACAAACTGTGGCCAGAGTATTCGAGGGTGGGAATTCATCGTAGGCGCTCCGTGCCGGCGGTAAAGATGGACGTCATGTCATCGGGGTAATCCTCTGGGTACCCGTGATTAAGATCGGAATATCAAGGTACTTAAGTCGAACCGTATTGGGGTATCCGGGACCTGGTAACCCCGGTTTTTACCCCCGTGATGTTGATTCCCTGTGAAGCTGTGCGGATTGTCTTGGTTAGGCAGTTCATCTTTTGCTGCCGGGGTGCGGAAACATCCGCAGAGAGTTCCCGTTTGGGATGCCTGAAAAGCGTCGTTGCCAGCCCTGGTGACTTACCACCAGGGCCCCTGCACCGCCTGCCAGCAGATCCTGTCAGGCTGTTTCATCGGTTGCCTGGGGATCCACCAACAGTGTGTCATCGTGCTCATAACCCGGTGCGCAGCAACAGAGGAAGGTCAGCATTTCCTGGCCGGTATTGGTGATGGTATGTACCTGGCCCGGTGGAATGGCGATCGCGTCACCTGGTCCGACCGACTGTGTTTCCTCACCGATGGTCATGTCCGCGGTGCCGGAAAGAAGGTAGTAGATTTCCTCGGTCCGGGCATGGTAGTGGGGCGTGGTGGTCGCTCCGGGGGGCACGCGCGCTTCGGCCAGGCTTTGATGGCGAATACCAGAATTGCGGTGTGCCAGCAGTTCTCGAATGATCGAACCATCTTTTGTCGTGAACGCGGGAGCCTGTTCGATATTATGAATGTCCATGGAATTCTCCGGGAAAAAATGCCAGCAAGGTATTGGGTGGTATTCAGGAACCGTCTGTTGCCATGCTTTCGTCGAGAGTGAGGATACCTACCACGGCCGGTGCATAAGTCCGGATATCCCATTGATCGGCCCAGGGGAGTTGAGCCAGGTCCAGGTTCTGATCGGCCTCCAGGACGAACAGGCTTTGCGGGGGAGCCAGGCGAGCGATGCTATGAATGAGTTGTTCCATTTCCGGCCATCTCTGGGTGTAAAAAAGATAGGGTGGCGAGCAAAAGATGACCCATGGAGTATCACCGGTTAATGTCTCCTGGGCCGGTAGTCGGTGCGTTACCCAGAAGAAGGTATCCGTGCCGATGACTTCCACCTGTTCGGACAGCTTCAGGGAAGCGGCATTCTCTTCAACCAGCCTGACCGTGGGGAAATGTTGTTCCAGCAAGAGGGCCTGGCTGGCACCTCGACTCAGGGCTTCCAACGCAATGGCTCCAGTGCCGGCAAACAGGTCCAGTATCTGTCGCTGCTTGATGGCCGGCCCGACCAGGTTGAAAATGGCTTCTCGTACACGGTCTTTCATGGGACGCGTGCGTGCATCGCCACTGTGCCTGATTGTTTGGCCGCGTAGTTTACCTCCGATAATGCGAAGCGAGCTGACGGATGATTCCGTGGACCGGGGTCGCCGAGATGTGGAGTTTTTGGGTTTACGAGCCATGACGGGTTACGATCTTTCAGCGAGCCTGTTGGCCCCGGTTTATTTTCCAGTGGGAGGGGGAACGAAAAGCAACGAAACTCCAGTAAAATAGCCCTGGTCCCGAGTTGCCACTATCTTAAACCGGGGGATCGGTTCTGGGGAGAAGAGGTTTCTTCAAAACCTGGTGACCGTTAAGCTATAACATTACGTTTTAACCGGGAGTGGTGCTCGTCGACAGTATGGGTGGCCAGTAGATCACCGGACTTGGACAGGAGAAAACAAGAGATGCTCTCTTTAAGTAGACGATTGTTAATGGTTGTTATGTGTGGGTTGGTTGTGCTGGGCGGATTACTGGGAACAGAGTTTTCTGGTGTTGCCCAGGAAGAGCCCCAGGCAACTGTTAACAGTAAGAAACCAGCGGCACTGGCTTACGAGGCGAAGATTGCCGAGTGGAAGGGTCTGCTGAAAAAACTGGCCGATTTGCGAACCCAGTTCCAGTCGGCCAAGGGTGTCGAGGCGGAGCAAATTCGCAAGAAGTGGGCACTGACAGTCAAGGACGGAGAGCAATTACTGGATTCCGTGCGAGATGCTGCATTGGCAGCCTTCGTGGAGTCACCTAACCAGGATCGTCAATTAACGCGTTTCCTGGTTCGCATGCTCAAGGATGCACTGGATCAGGATCGTTACGAGATCGTGCGCGAGGCAGCTGTTGCCCTGATCGAGCACAAGTGTGACGATCGAAGTATCTACGATATCGCCGGGCATGCCAGTTTTGCCTTGAACGATTTTAAGTCGGCGGCCGATTACCTGCGGCAGGCGGAACTCAAGAATGCGATCTCCCCGATTGGGAGCAATTTCCAGAGAGATGCCACCAATTACATCAAGTTCTGGGAAGCAGAGCAGGAAATACGCAAGCGTGAAGCAGCTCAGGATGACTTGCCCCGGGTCAAGATGACGACCAGCAAGGGCGAGGTTGTGATCGAGTTATTTGAAAACGAGGCGCCCGATACGGTTGGGAACTTTGTCAGCCTGGTCGAGGTCGGTTTCTACGACAACAAGAAATTTCATCGGGTACTGAAGAATTTCGTGGCGCAAACGGGTTGTCCCAAGGGAGATGGCACAGGGGACGCAGGCTATTCCATTTACTGCGAGTGTGCCAAGGCAGATTATCGGAAGCATTTCCGGGGCTCATTGAGCATGGCCCATGCGGGACCGGATACCGGTGGTTCGCAGTTTTTCATTACCTTTCGCGCGACACCGAACCTGAACGGAAAGCACACGGTTTTCGGCCGTGTGATCAAGGGTTTTGACACGTTGGAAAAGTTGCAGCGTGTGGATCCTGATGCTGAAAATGCGGCACCCGTGGATCCCGATCGTATCTTGAAAGCCGAGTTGGTGCGGAAGCGAGATCACGATTACTTTCCCAGGAAGGTGAAGTGATCGAGGCTTCGTGAGAGCACTTCGTGAGAGCAGAGCATTTCGTGAGAGCGCAGTGATTCCCATGTCACGAGAGGTCCTGGGCGCGCAAAAACGCCGGCTGACCAAACCAAAGTGGGAAACGGGTTTAACCCGCACTCGACTCAGTACAACCGGCAGTTATTACAACCGCAGCAAGGCTCAATTGGACCGCGCAATCAGGAATTTTTTCCTGATTACCAGTTTTTCTTTTTTTCTTTCTGAATCACCCCGTTTTGGGGAACTGGGTGATCATCTGGTAGTTTTGGCTGCCCAACAGGTCATCCATCCGGTGCTTTAATTCCGTGTTGATATGGACCTGGATTCGGTCGGCCTTCATGGAGACCCGTTGCCCATCGGCCAGGACCAGCAGTAGGCGAACTTGCTGGTTACCCGGGTAAGCGCGGAGGATCTCGTAGATCTGGGGAAGGACTCGCTCCCCGTGTTTTAGTTCGTCGACCCGGATCACCATTCCCTTGGTGCAACGATCGTCCAGCTGGTCCAGCGGGATCAGTTCATCCACGATCAGGTTGACCTCATCACCTCCACCACGGCGATCGACACTACCGCGAGCGAGCAGGATGCTGTCCGGTTCGAGCATGGGTTCGTAACGTTGAAAAGAGTCCGGCCAGATAATACAGCGTACGGTACCGTCGATATCTTCCAGGTCGAAATTTGCATACTTGGTGGGTGAACCAGGTCGACCATTCTTGGTATGGGCCAGCTTGATGGATGAAACCATACCTCCCACGACCACTTCTGTACGATCATTCAACGTGGGTAAACGTGTCGTGGTATGTGAGCATACGTTGGCCAGTAAATCCTTATGTTCTTCAAGTGGATGGCTGGAGAGATAGAAACCGAGCACCTCTTTTTCCATCAGTAATCGTTCCCGTTCCTCGAACTCGGGAACCCTTGGCAAGGGTGCTTTTTCATCCTCGTCGGAATCAGAAAACTGTTCAAACAGGTTTTTCTGGCCACTGCGCCGATCGGACAACGCCGATGAACCGGCTTGCAGGGCCCGCTCGATGATCTGCGATAGTTGCTGACGGTTCGCCTCCAGGTCGTCAAACGCACCGGACTTGACCAGGCTTTCAATGGCCGACTTTCCGCAGGAGGACGGTTCCACCCGTTCGCAGAAATCGAAGAGGTCCTGGTAGGGTCCATCTTTTTCGCGGTTACGCACGACTGCCTCGGCGGCTGAACCTCCACAACCCTTGATGGCGGAAAGCGCAAAGTAAATCTTGCCATTGGCCACCGTGAATTCACTGCCCGAGGTATTGACGTGGGGAGGAACGACCTCGATTCCCATGCGATGACAGTCTTCGAGGTGTTCAACGAGTGAATCCTTGCGTTTGAAATTACGTCCCGAGATGTCACTCGAGAGCAGGGCAGCCATGAATTCCACGGGGTAGTGTGCCTTGAAGTACGCGGTTTGATAGGCAATGAGTGCATAGGCGGTGGAGTGGCTCTTGTTGAATCCATAGCCGGCAAACTTGGTGATCATGAACCACAGTTCTTCAGCTTCGTTTCGTTTCATGCCGCGGTCCTCGGCCCCGACCAGGAACTGCTCACGATTCTTATTGATAATGCTTTCTTTTTTCTTACTGATCGCCTTGATACAGGTGTACGCTTCAGCCAGTTCGATACCACCAAAACGGTTCAGGATCCGCATGACCTGTTCCTGGTAAACCATCACCCCGTGAGTTTCGGACAGGATCTCCTTGAGGACAGGATGCTTGTAGGAAGCTTCCTTGCGTCCATGCTTGACCGCCACGTAGTCATCGACCATGCCGCCTTCCAGCGGACCAGGTCGATAGAGGGCATTGGTGGCCACGATGTCCAGGAAACTGTCCGGCTTCATGCGTTGCAAAAGATCGCGGATGCCGCCGCTTTCAAGCTGGAAAATTCCCTTGGTCTCTCCACGGCACAGTAAGGCAAAGGTTTCCGGGTCATCTGTCGGAAACTGGTGTGGATCGATATTTTGCCCCGTCGTTTGTTCGACCAGGTCGACCGTGCGACGAAGAATGGTGAGATTGCGGAGACCCAGGAAATCCATTTTCAGGAGGCCAGCGGCCTCAACATCATTCATGGACCACTGGGTAATAACATCATCCTTGCCGGAAACTTTTCCCAGTGGCAGGTATTCTGTCAGGGGAAGGTCGCCGATGACCACTGCTGCCGCATGGGTTCCCAGGTTGCGGGCCAATCCCTCGATTTTCATGGCGAAATCAATCAGTTCCCGAACTTCACCATCCGACTTGTACTGGCCCGCCAACTCGTCACTTTTCTCGAGCGCTTCCGCCAGGGAAATTCCCAGTTCATTCGGGATCATGCCAGTCAGTTGATTAACGCGACTCAAGGGAATTCCCAGTACACGCCCGGTATCCTTGATAGCCGCGCGTGCTGCCAGGGTCCCGAACGTGCCGATTTGGGCAACGTTGGCCGCCCCGTATTTATCTTTCACGTAGCGAATGATGTCAGCACGATGTTCCTTGCAGAAATCGATATCGATATCAGGTGCTTCCCGCCGATTCACATCCAGGAATCGTTCGAACAGCAGGTCGTACTTGAGTGGACAGACATGACTCAGGTAAAGGGCATAACAGACCAGTGCTCCCACACCGCTACCGCGCGCTGTTGTCGGAATACCCTTGTCCCGTGCCTCGCGAACAAAGTCCCAGCAGATCAGGAAATAATCTGGGAATCCGAGTTCAGCGATGACCGATAGCTCGCGGTCCAGCCGTTCCATGACGCGACTGGAGAGTTCTCCTGCGGGAAGCATCTCCTCGTTGTTGGTATAACGATCGCGCAAGCCACTCAGGCAAAGTTCCCGCAGGTGATCGATGGAGGAAGTATCCGGTGGAAGATCAAACGTGGGAAAGTGTCGTTCTCCCAGGTTCAGATCGATGTCGACAGTATCCGCAATTTCCTGGGTGCGCAGAACCGCTTCTTCCATTCCGGAAAAGGATTGATACATCTCTTCCGGGCTGCGCAGGTAGTATTCCTGGCCATCCATTTTCATGCGGGTCGTATCGGTTCGAAATCGCCCGGTGTTGATGCACAGCATGACGTCCTGGGCATCGGCATCCTCCTGGTTCACATAGTGCACATCGTTGGTAGCGACCATCGGAATGCCCAGTTCCTTGGCAACGTTGATGGCGCCCTCGGTGGCCAGGCGTTGTAATTCAACCCCGTTGTTCATGACCTCGATGAAAAAACGGTCATCGAAAACCCCGTGGAACCACTGGGCTACCTCGATGGCCTGTTCCAAGTCCTGGTCACTACCGTGGCCGTTGAGCAACATGCGATTGAATTCGCTCGAGAGACAGCCACTCAGGCAAATAATGCCTTCCTGGTGTTGCTCCAGTAACTCCCGATCAATCCGGGGTTTGAAGTAAAACCCCTCGAGGTACGCCGCAGAACTCATCTGCATCAGGTTCTTGAAACCCACACGGTTCTGGGCCAGTAGGGTCAGGTGATAACTGGAATCCTTCATCTTGCCACTGGTCTTGTCGAATCGACTGCCCGGCGCAATGTATGCCTCGTAACCCAGGATAGGATTGATCCCGCGGTTCTGGGCTTCCTGGTAGAACTGCAATGATCCGTGCAGGTTGCCATGATCGGTAAGGGCCAGCGCATTCATGCCGTGGTCCTTGGCGCGATCCAGTAATCGAGGAATCGTCGCTGCACCATCCAGCAGGCTGAAGTGGCTGTGACAGTGAAGATGAACAAAGGGTCGTTGGTTCATGGCAATGCGTTCCGTCGCCAGGGAAGAGTTCCGCTTTCGTAAGACGGTTGCTGATTGTAAGGTACCAGTCCGGGTTCAGCCAACCACTGCCTCTGGGGGGCACCCTCGCGCCGAGGGATCACGAGAAAGATCGATCCTGCCAATCCTACGTGGAGGAAAGGTCCGGATCCCCGATTTGTCGCAGGTATTCGGCAATCCGACACTGTAAATCAAGGAGATTCTGCCACTCTCGCGTTTCGACCTGGAGTTGTTCGGTCTTGTCGTCCGAGTTCACCGAATTCAACAGGCTCCGCAAGCGGATATGCAGATATTCCAGCACCTCGGCCAATTGAGCCGCCTGCCCCGGGCTTAACCGATCCGGTAAATCCGGTGGTTCCAACGCATGCAGGGTGGCCTGCAGATCATTTCCATCATCCCAGTTCAATTCAAAATCAAAGGATGAGACGTCTTTACCCAGTGATTTTCCGTTCGGACGGATCGTTGGATCTCCCTGGTCATCAGCTTCACGTAGACGTGCCAGACGCTCTGCAATTTGCTCGCGGGAGCCAAAAAGCAAGACGGAGCGTCCCAGGCTAACCATGTCTCCAAAACGGAGAATCCTTAACTGGATATCTTCACCATTGACCTTCGTTCCATTGGTGCTTTCCAGGTCGGTGAGCACCAGCCGCTCATTATCTTCCTGGATTTTCAGATGGAAACGACTGATTCGCTCGTCATTGAGTTGGATCGTGTTCCCTTCTTCGCGGCCAATGGTCACGGGAGGATTCAGGGTTTCGTAGACTCGCCCACGATCCGCTCCATCGAGTACGCGTAAAGTGATGGATGATGGCATCGTGAACCTTGAACCCAGAAAAAGGGGATTCGTTACTCGCAGAATTTGCAAGCAACTAAATGAACTAAAATCATTCCTTGTAAGCACTTATAGCATCCGCGGTGGCTGCTGGTCAAGTGGCTAGAAGGTACAATTGGCGGGGCCTCTTGTCGCCCAGCCCGTCTTGCGGATAATGACGTAAACCTGTGTGGCGGAAAAGGTTGACACAGGTTCATGGTAAGCCGCGCCCGTGGCGCAACTGGATAGCGCATCGGTCTTCGGAACCGAGGGTTGTAGGTTCGAATCCTACCGGGCGTGCTCACCTTTTTTTTGCAACGGAATCAAGAGAACCCCTGACGGCTTGCCGGGGCTCAGTCCGTAGTGTCGCTGACTGCTTGCAGGTTCACCAGTTGCTGGGTGACATAAAGCGGGCGATGCTTGCTTTCATCGAAGACCTTGCCCAGGTAAAGCCCCACGACTCCCAGGTTGGCAAGAATCAGTCCGCCTATAAAGACGACGGCCACCATCAAGCTGGTCCAGCCATCAACGTCCACCCCATGCGTGTAGTAACGGACGATTCGATAGGTGGCGTAAACGAAAGAAACGACCGACATCAGGAACCCGATGTAGATGGACAAACGCAGTGGCTTGTTCGACTGGGAAGTAATGGCTTCCACGGCGACGCGCATGGATTTAGTGAATCCATAACTGCTTTTCCCGCTGAATCGTTTGCCATGTTTCACGTCGACGTAGGTTGTTTGAAATCCCAGCCACTGGAGAAATACGGAATAGGCCCGGTTGCGTTCTCGCAGGTTGAGCATGGCGTCGACCACGTTCCTGGAGGCGATTGAAAAATTGGAGACATGAGGATCGATCTTGATGTCACTGAGGAAATGGTACAGCCGGTGAAAAATGCGGGAGCAGGCTTTCTTGAGAAATGTATCCTGGCGATTGGTGCGTCGCGCAAAAACAATTTCATATCCTTCCAGGGCCTTTGCATACAGTTGCGGAATTTCTTCCGGCTGATCTTGCAGGTCACAGTCCATCACCACGATCCACTCTCCGGCAGCGTGGTCGAGCCCGGCCGTAATGGCGCAGTGTTGCCCGAAATTTCGAGAGAGGTTCACTCCCTTGACGCGGGAGTCACTCGCAGCCAGTTCCAGGATGATATCCCAGGAGTCATCGGGGCTGCCGTCGTTGACGAGTACGATCTCAAAATCTTCTCCCAGGCCTTCCAGGACCTGGACCAGTCGCTGGTAAAGCTCACGCAGGCAACCACTGGCGTGGTACACGGGTGAGACGATCGAGATTTTCACGTGATTTGGCAACGTCACCGAAACTTCTCCAGGGATGAAATAGTGGCGTACGGGAACAACGAGTGTACGTGTCTTGTTACGCAAATCGTTGTGATTCGGTTTGCCCTGTTTCTGGGCATTGTTGCCGGATCGGTCCGATCGATTTGTCACGGCAACAAGGGTTCGAATGCTTATCCTGATATCGGCTTCCTGGTCGTGCAGCCATCGCAATTCAACTTATTATCACCGGTTCTCGGCCAGAGAAGGTGAGCCATGGGAGGGTGGTGCGGTTTTTCAGGGTAAATCACGGGCCCCTTGTTACGTCCGGGGCGTCCGACTACGATGCTAGATAGGTCTTTTAGTAGCTGTTTTGTCTAGGTTTTCGTCATGAGATGCGTCTTGTCAGCGGTGGTGCAAAACGTTCCCGGTGTGTTAGCTCACATTTCGGGAATGCTCGCCTCGCGCGGTTACAACATCAATTCGCTGGCCGTCGGTGAAACCGAGGATCCGAATTTATCACGAATGACTTTCGTGGTAGTGGGTGATGCACCTGTCCTGGAACAGGTTGCCAAGCAGCTGGAAAAGGTCGTGACGGTTGTTGCCGTGACGGATATCAGTGCCCAGGACCACGTTGAACGTGACCTGATGTTGATCAAGGTCAACTCTTCCAACGGCAGTCAACGCAGCGAAATACGTGAACTGGTGGATATTTTTCGAGGTAAGATTGTTGACGTAGGCGCGGAAGAAATAATGATCGAGATCTCGGGCAAGGAACGCAAGATCGAGGCCTTTATTGAACGCATGAGACCATTCGGTATCGTCGAACTGGTGCGCGCCGGGCGCATCGCGATGGTACGCGGAAAGCTCAATGACAAGGATCAGGCTGAGCAGGATGCAGATGCATAGCCAGGCATAGGATTCCCGGCATCGGCCGGTACCTACCCCAACAAGAGATTCCGAACGCTAAACAAGATTTTAAGGGAGCAAGGGCAACTTATGGCGGCCACAATTTTTTATGATACCGACGCAGATCTATCACTTCTCAAGGACAAGACGATTGCGATCCTCGGCTATGGATCTCAGGGACATGCCCAGGCGCAGAACCTGAAGGACAGTGGCTGTAATGTCGTGATCGGACAGCGACCTGGTGGACCCAATTACGATTTGGCCATCAGCCACGGATTTGAGCCGATGTCGCTGGCCGATGCCAGTGCAGCAGGTGACCTGGTTAATGTTCTGTTGCCGGATGAAGTACAGGGAGACCTGTACCGCAACGAGATTCAAGAACACCTCGTGCCTGGTAATATCCTGATGTGTTCGCACGGTTTCAATATCCATTTTGACCAGGTCGTGGCACCCGAGGGTGTCGATACGCTGCTGGTGGCCCCCAAGGGCCCGGGGCACCTGGTCCGCAGCGAGTACGAGAAAGACGGTGGAGTTCCTTGCCTGATTGCCATGAATCCTGGTGCCAGCGAAGAAACATTGAAGCTGGGCCTGGCCTATGCCAAGGGAATTGGTGGTACGCGTGGTGGTGTCTTGCAGACCACCTTTGCTGAAGAGACCGAAACCGACCTGTTCGGTGAACAGGTGGTCCTCTGTGGCGGTGTCAGCGAATTGGTCAAAGCGGCTTTCGAAACATTGGTCGAGGCGGGTTACCAACCCGAGATGGCTTACTTTGAATGTCTCCATGAATTAAAGCTGATCGTTGACCTGTTCTACCAGGGCGGTTTGAGTTACATGCGTTACAGTGTCTCGAACACGGCCGAGTACGGCGACTACAGTCGTGGTCCGAGAATCATCAATGATGATACGCGGCAGGAAATGAAAAAGATTCTCACGGAAATCCAGGACGGACATTTCGCACGGGAGTGGATCCTGGAAAATCGCGCTGGAGCGGCTTCCTTCAAGGCGATCCGTCGTCGTGATCAAGGACTGGAAATCGAGGAAGTTGGTCGCCGCTTGCGGAAACTGATGTCCTGGATTGACTCGAAAGAAGTGTAACCGTGACCCGGGAGCTTGGTTGAATGGGACATCTGGAGTCGCTCGAGGTTTTTCAGCAACTGAAACCGGGAGACCGGGTACAGTTGGTCCATGCCGTGAAAGTCGGGTTTCGTGACTGGACCAACACCACGGTCGGTACGGTGGTGAAAACCGAACGCAGACGGCATGGCCTTCACTTTCAGCGCAACCAGGATGACCAGGTGTTCAGCGATGTGCTGGTTCTCTCACGTGATGACGGGGAATTGACGACTGTCACGCTCGACGATTTTAGTGAATTGACTCGACTGGAGGGATGACAGGTCCGTCCAGGGATTGGTTTAAAACATAATCCGATGGAACCCGTATCTCTCTACCAGCAGCATGAGCGCTTGTTCGAAGGGAATCGATTTGTTTATCCGGTGCTCAGTCGCCGTAGCGGTGGCCTTTCGATCGGGGTGAACCTGAACCCGGACAAGATCTGCAATTTCGATTGTATTTACTGCCAGGTAAATCGCACGACAGAAAGTGAAACCCGGTTCGTTGAACTGGATTCCTTGCTCACGGAACTGGACCAGATGATCCAGTGGGTTGCCTCTGAAAGGATCTACGAGGCGGGGAAGTTTTCCGACACGCCGGCGCACCTGCGGGTTCTGCGGGACATTGCCTTTTCAGGAGATGGTGAACCGACCACCTACCGTAACTTCGATGAGGTAATCCAGTCCTGTGCAGCGCTCAAGCAGCAACACGGTTTGGACGAGGTGAGCATGGTATTGATTACCAATGCCAGCATGTTTCATCGTGAACACGTACAGCGCGGATTGAAAATCCTGGACGAGAACCAGGGACAGGTATGGGCCAAGTTGGATGCGGGCACTGCGGATTACTATCACCTCGTCGAACGAACCACGATTCCCTTTCAGCAAATTCTCGATAACATCACGGCGGCTGCCCGGCTTCGACCGCTGGTCATCCAGGCACTGTTCATGCGGATTCATGGGGAAGGTCCATCCGTGGCAGAACAGGAATCTTTTTGCCAGCGGCTCAATGAAGTCGTCGACCAGGGCGGTAGCATCCAGCAGGTGCAACTCTACACCGTCGCTCGACCTCCGGCAGAAAGTTTTGTGACGGCCTTGAGTGATGCAGAGGTAGACCAGTTCGCGCAGCGAGTTCGCCAGCAAACGCAACTCGAGGTCGTTGGTTATTATGGAATGGCAGATGCCTCGACAGCTACATCGGAAGGTGAATGACGATGAACGATGAAACCAGGGAAACCGACTCCGAGGTCTCGTCGGATCCAGTAACAGGTTTTCGACAACGGTGGTTGCCCATTTTCCTGATCATGAGCGGCCTGGTGATCTGGGCTGTGGTGCATGCCGTGGGGGCCTATCTTTCCGGGCGGGGTAACCTCGCGGTCCTAAAGGCACTCTTCGTACTCGTCTCGATGTCGGTCTTCCTGGGTTCGTGGAGCGTGTTGCTGTGGTATCGCAATCGCTGTATCAAGCGGCAGTAGATCCAGGTCCAGCCTGGCCGGGCGAGAAAGTTTAGCCTGCTCATCGAGTGTTCCACTTGCGTGGCTTGTAGGCCGGGCGAGGTCTCTCTTAGAATGACGCCACGTGGAGTTACCGATCTGGCCTTATTTTCCGTGTTTGCCTGATGCCCGCTTCTGACATTGTTATTAAAGGTGCGCGTGAACATAACCTGTGTTCGGTCGACCTGGTGCTGCCTCGCAACCAGCTGATTTGCCTGACCGGGGTGAGTGGTTCGGGCAAGAGTTCGCTCGCTTTTGACACGCTCTATGCGGAAGGTCAGCGACGTTACGTGGAAAGCCTGTCCAGCTTTGCTCGTCAATTTCTCGGGCAACTTCCCAAACCGGACGTGGATCATATTTCCGGTTTAAGCCCATCGATTTCGATTGCCCAGAAATCAGCAGGTAACAATCCTCGTAGCACGGTGGGAACCATTACCGAGA
>JAZADA010000459.1:0-5729 GCA_036124135.1 Planctomycetota bacterium
TCCTGGGCCGGGACTTGGCCCTGGGACAGGATGAGAGTGGCCAGCGGAAGCCACAAGGCCAGGTTGCGTTTTTGGTTTTTCATGAGTCTTACTCTCGATACGTGGAAACAAATACAAGCAAAGCACCGGTTATTTTAACCGGCCCTATCGGGAATCAAAACGACTGGGTGGTGTGTAAATAGACCCGGTGATTACAGGGCCGTCTTGTAGACAGAGATTTCGTGACGCGGCTGCGTGGAGTTCTGCAGGGGGGGCAGCGTGGGCCGTTTTGAGAGTACGGGTTCAGGCAGTCGCGGGAAAAGCATAGGGTGGTCCGTTCGACGGCCGTTTTGTAGCGTATTAACTGCTTTTGACCAGTGCTTGAATGAGCACTATAATAGCTGGCTCAAACGTGAATGATTCGCTTTGTCATGCATGTGCGTTGCCTGACGTACATGCGTCCCCGGAGGAGATGTCGGATGGATCTTAGTCGAAGGAATTTCCTGCGAGCCCAGGGTACGGTTCTTACCTTGCCGTTTCTGCGGTCGTTGGCGGCTGCCAGTGAAACGGTTCAGCAAAAGGGAAAGCCCAGTAAGAAACTGTTGGTCATGTACATCCCTAACGGGATCGTGCGTCGTTGCTTTTTTCCCGGGGAAGAGAACGGTACACTGCCTGGTTTCGTGGGGGGGTTCAACGCGGATAAAACCAAGAAGCAGCTGCGGGTCGAGAATGTCCCCGGGATTTACCCCCTCGAATTGACCTCCACGATGGAACCGCTGAAAGACCACGTCGAGGATGTGACTCTGGTTACGGGACTCGAACGTACGTACAAGAATGGACAGGATGTGCATGCCCAGGGGGCGTCCTGCTACCTGACCAGCCTCTCGCCGGTCCAGGCCCAGGAACAGGGGATCCGTCATCCGAATGGTAGAAGTCTCGACCAGGTGATCGGTGACGCGGTTGGTTACTCCACGATCTTCAATACCCTGGAGGTAAGTTGCAACGGCTTTCGCGCGCCCAAGGAACCAATCGAATTCGATAATATCTCCTGGTATGGTCCGGGCCGCATCGCCCCTTCGATCCGTGAGCCCCAGAAACTGTACGATCGACTCTTCCTGCGGGACAGTTACCGCGAGCATATTGCCAATGTTACGGACCTCGTGCTGGCCGATACACGTTCCCTCTCGAAAAAACTGGCGGTCGAGGATCGCCAGACGCTCGGCGAGTTCATGGAAATGATTCGCAACGTCGAGATTCGCATTGAGAAAATGGACGAGCTGTTGGCCGATGTCGATATCAATATTCCAAAGAACGAGGTGTTGCCCCGGGGTGAATACATCCGGCTCCAGGCGGACCTTGTCCTGTTGGCTTTCCAGATGGGCATCACGAATGTTTCGACGTTTATGATTGGGCCGGAACGGTGGGATGCGACCCTGATGTACGAGGGTGTGTTCGATAAGCCGGTGCAGCACCATAGCATGACCCACAACCAGAAGGGGGAAGGCTACAAGGGCGTTCAGAAAATCGACATCTTCCACATGCAGCAGTATGCCTACGTCATCCAGCGTATGAAGGAGATCAAGGAATCGGATGGTTCTTCGATGCTCGATAATTCGCTGGTGTTGTACGGGGCCGGCCTGGGCGATGGAGCAACTCACCAGTACTACGACCTGCCAATGATCGTGGCAGGCAAATCGCAGGGACAGCTCAAGCAGGGGAGGTTGCTCAAGCTCAAGAGTGGCACACTCAATTCGAACCTGTGGCTGACCGTGGCTCGCTTCATGGGCCTGGAAATTGATTCGTTCGCGGATAGTACCGGGGTCATTTCCGATTTCTGGACCTGATCCTTCCCCTCTCTCACACGCTTGCTGTTGGGCAGGACTGACAGCGGGACTTTCCATGAAATCCAACCAGGTAGCCCCCTCATGTTAGAGATGATACGGATCCGAAGAGGTGTGCTGCTTCTGCTGCTGTGTTGCTTCAGTAACCAACTCGCTGCCGCGCCGCCGAAAGCAATACTGAGTGTTCTCCAGCAGAAATGCCTGAAATGCCACGGTGGTGATGAGGTCAACGGAGAAGTTGATTTTAAGCAGGTTAACACCCTGGAGAAATTTCATGGCCAGCCGAAAATGATCGATCGCATGATCAACGCGATCGCCGACAACAGTATGCCGCCGGAAGATGAACCGGCGCTTGACGAGAAGTCGCGAGCGGAGTTGTTGGCTGCTTTGAAAACGATGCTCAGGAAAGCGACCGCCGGTAAAGCGAACTCATCCGTTCGGATCAGGCGGCTCAATCGTTTCCAGTACAACAATACGGTCAAGGACCTGTTCCAGCTAAAACAGGATCTCTTCGGACTCCCGGAGAAACTGATGACCCGTTACGACAATTACCTGCAGCGGGGCACAGGCAAGATGCCGGACGTGGTGCAGGTGGCCTCGCATTCCCTGAAGCCGCAGGCTGGTTTGCGTGATGTGAATCCTTTTCCCAAGGACGCGCGGGCAAACCACGGGTTTGATAACCAGGCGAACCAGTTGACCCTTTCGCCTCTCTTGTTAGACGCGTTTTTAAGGCTGAGCGTATCGCTGGTGGAAAGTCCTGACTTCAACGAGAAAAATGTGGGTGTCTGGAAAGATCTCTTCCAGGCTCCGCCAGAGGGCACGGACCAGGCCGTGGAATCGAAACGACGGCTCGAGACGTTTCTCAAACGCGCTTTTCGTGGTCCGGTCGATGAAGAGACGGTCGGTCGTTATGTCGCCTACACCCAAAAAACTCTCGATAGCGGACTACCCTTTACCGAGAGTATGAAGAAAGTCGTCTCTGCCGTGCTGTCCTCACCGCGATTTCTTTATCGTACGGTGGGCGCTGATGCCTCTGAACGGCAGTTCGAGTTGGCATCGAATCTTTCCTATGTTCTTTGGGGGAGTTGCCCGGATGACGAGTTGCTGCAATTGGCCGAAAAGGGTGAGTTGTCGAGGGACGTAGTGTTGCAGAAGACGGTACTTCGGATGATGGCCGATCCCCGGATTGAACGCTTCCTGGATACGTTTCCGTCCCAGTGGATGCAACTGGAAAACGTGCTCGCTGCTACTCCGGATCCGCAGCTGAACCGATACTTCAGCCTCGATCGCCAGAATCCAGCCAGCCTGCAGATGGTCCTCGAGCCACTCTTGCTGTTCGACACCGTGTTCCTGGAGGATCGTCCGATCGTGGAGTTGATCGCGCCGGCTTTTGGCTATCAGAGCAGCTTCCTGGAGGATTGGTACAAGACCCGGCTGGAGCCCGAGCCGGTGGACGAGGTTAGGATCGCGAAAGAAAACAAGCAGCGCAACGAGGTCATCCGGGATCTCCAGGCCTCGCTCACCATGGTGCGAGCGGAACTGGCAGGTCTGGACCGCGCCATGACCAATCCCATTGCGGAAAAACGGATTGAAGTCGACCTGGCCTCGGGGCAGGTCGACTGGGAAAAAGCCCAGGCGAAACTGGTCGACGAAGCGGTCGTACTTTCCAACTGGAGTCGGATAGGCCCATTCGCCGGTGGCAACCTGGACAATGCCCATGCCAAGGCCTTTATTGACGAAACCGCGGTCGATTTGACCCAGGCCTATGGAGACAAGAAGGGGGTGGAGGTCAAGGAATATGTGGATGGCAAGGTGCACACGCTTTTGCATGCGAATTGCGCGACCTACATCTATCGAACGATTCATGCCAAGTCGGCTCGCTCGCTGCAACTGTCGCTGGGGAGCGATGACAGTTTCAAGCTATGGCTTAACGGCCAGTTGGTTGCGGACAAGAAGGTCACGCGGGGCGTGGCGCCCGATCAGGACAAGGTGCGCGTGGAACTGCTGGAGGGAAATAATACGCTGTTGATGAAGATTTCCAACGGCGGTGGTGGCTACGGGTTCTACTTCAAGGCCCAGTCCGTTCCCTTGCCGGCGCCCGTGGTGGCGGCGCTACAGGTGGCCGTGGAGGAGCGGACGGAGGCTCAAGCCAGCCTGTTGTCAAAGCATTACCTTTCGATAGCACCCGAGTTGGCCGAGGTTCGCAGGAAGATAGCAGAGAGTCGAGTGGTTGTCGTCAAGCGGGTTCAGCAACTGGACGACCAGCTCAAGAAAGCTCCTAAACCGAAAGAGGTGAAACAGCATCGTGCGGATGCGCAGCGACGGTTTGACGACCAGCTGCGTGGGAAGATGCGATCACGGGCTTTCAAGAGAGTGGCGGCAACGGATCCTCGTTACGGTGGCGTGATTACCAATGCGGCGATGATGAGCATGACGTCGGGGCCGAAGCGAACGCATCCAGTCGCCCGCGGCGTCTGGATTATCGAGGTTATTTTCAACGATCCGCCGGCTCCCCCACCGAACGATGTGCCGCCGTTGAACGAGGAAGCGGGTGATAAGGATCAAACGATCCGTGAAAAGTTCGCTGCCCACCGGGAAAATCCGTCTTGTGCAGGGTGTCATTCCAAGCTGGATCCGTTGGGATTTGCCATGGAGAACTATGACATCACGGGGCGCTGGCGAGACCAGTACCGTAATGGGCGTGAGGTGGACGCCAGCGGAACGTTAATGCGCAAGCATGCGTTTGACGGAGTGGTTAAGTTCAAGCAGTCGTTGGTGCAGGAAAACGAACGTTTTGCCAGGGCATTCACATCGCACCTGTTGCGGTTTGCCCTTTCTCGCGAATTGGATCCGTCGGACACGATTGCGATCGACGCCATCGTGGAGAAGACGCGTGCAGACGGGTTCAAATTGCAATCGGTCATCCGGGAAGTGGTCCAGAGCAAGGTGTTCGTGGGCCGTGAGTAGTGGCAAGGCGGGCGGTCCGGAGATTCTTACCGCCATGTGGCCATCCGGTCGTGATCCCGGGCAGGTGCCGCGATGAAATCGACGGCCAAACGATGCTTCCTGGCCGGTAACGAACCTTTCATCTGTCGCGAAAAATAAAGTATACTAACCGTTCTGCCAGTGAGATCCTGTTTTTCGAGAGAGGCTACGGTCATCATGCTCAAGATGCTGGGAAGCGCACGGAGATGTTGTGACGGAATTACACGGCGAGAGACGCTTCAGGCGGGTGGGCTGGCCATGTTGGGAAGCATGTTTGGGATGCCTGGCAATCTTGCCGGTGCGGTCAACAGTGCCCCTGCCAGGAAAGCGGCTAGGGCCAAGAGCGTGATTGTTCTCTACCTCCTGGGTGGTGCTCCAACACAGGATATGTTTGACATGAAACCGGAGGCCCCAGGCGGCGTCGGCGGGGAGTTTCGGCCTATCTCAACAGATGTCCCGGGAATGCATGTCTGCGAGTTGATGCCGCAACATGCCGAATGGATGAATCAGTCGGCGATCGTACGAACGGTGAACCATAAGGCCGGCTGCCATAATCCGATGCCTAGCCTGACGGGGTATCCCGAACCCTTGCCGTCGATTGGTGTGGTCCAGGATAATTTACCACCGAGTATTGGGTCGGTCTGTGAATACATGAACCAGGACTCGGATTTTCCGGCCTACGTTCATATGCCATGTATGCTCGGTTGGGGACAACATATCCGTCGTGCGGGACCGTACGCCGGTTTCCTGGGTAGACAGTATGACCCCTTGTTTACCGAGTGCGATCCAACTTCTGCGAAACCTTCGCCCGACACGTATTCCCCACAGGTGGTCCACGGGACACCGCGTTTGCCGGTAGCGTCCCTGCCGCCGGGGGTGACATTGGATCGACTTAACTCGCGCAGGAAACTGACGGATCAGTTT
>JAZADA010000460.1:0-4804 GCA_036124135.1 Planctomycetota bacterium
TGCTGTCGCATAAAATCCGTATTAACTTGTGCTGTGCTACCGTGGCTGACATGGTAAACCGCTTGTTCCAGGCAGGGGTTGAATTTCCACTGGTCGACAAACTGGCCAGCATGCTGAAGGTAGCAGACGAACACAAGATCCCACGACTCCAGGCAATCTATCGTTCACGACTCCAACATGGCAAGACACGTACGCCCCTGGCGACACTGCTGGAACAACGTCGACTGGCCAAGGGAAATGCCCAGCAAGGACTGGCACTGTCGGCTGAACATTGCTTTAGTTCCACGTCGAAATACATCTACCGTTACGATCGCAACTGGACGCTCCAACAGGCCAAGGCCATCCAGATCGAGGGAGTGAACCACGTGGGCGCGATCCACTATTACGATGGCTTCATCTGGGCAGGTCTACTGCACGGTCCCGAGAATGGCATGCATGACCCGAAGCTTAACCGTTCCATCATCGCCAAGATCCGCGCAAGCGACCTGGAGATCATCCAGACCTGGGACATCACCAGTGACGTTACCTGGATTGACCCTGTTTGCTGGGATGGCAAGCATCTCTGGGTCGGGGACATGAGTGACCTGGGCATCCATCGCTACCAGGTCCAGGGCGACAAGATGGTTCGAGACGGTATCTTTCGCTACCCCAAGGCGATGAGCTTCTCCCAGGGATTACGGATCCGTGACGGCAAGCTTTACTCGATCCACACGTTTGGCAGCATGGACGGGCTTTACGAATTCAACTTGCCCAAGACACTCACCGAGGCGGAGCAGCAACCAACGCGTGTCTGGGAACTCGCCGAAAACCGCACGCACCTGGAAGGATTTGATTTCATCCCGGAAAAGCCGATGCAAATCTGGCATTCGCAGGGGGCCCAGGTCGATCGTTACCAGCTATCACGCTAACAGCGACCGAAAGGGGTGCTAGATCAGTTCGTGAACCAGTTCACGTTCTTCCAGCAGGTAACGCGGGCGCCCCGAGACGTCATCGAACGTCATTCCGGAATCGATTCCAAGGTGCCGATAGAGCATGGCCAGCACATTTTCCGGCCGATACTCAGCGGATGCGGGAACTTCGCCCTTGGGATTGGACGATCCGACAATCCCCGGTTGCAGGCCACCGCCGGACAGCATCACGCTCATCAGGGAGCCCCAGTGATCACGGCCTGCATTCTTGTTAACGCGTGGCGTACGACCAAATTCTCCCATGGCGACTACCAGCACATCATCCTGGAGTCCACGTTGGTGCAAATCTTCGATCAAGGCAGCAACTCCCTGGTCATAGATCGTGCCATGTTTCTGCATTCCACTGACAATCTTGTTATGGTCATCCCAACCTGTACTTCGCACGGTCACGCACGTGACGCCGGCCTCAACGAGTCGGCGCGCCAGCAGCATGCTTTGGCCAACCGAGTTGCGCCCGTAAACCTCCCGCAAGTCCTCTGACTCCTGCGCGATATCAAAGGCCGCCCGTGCTCGTGATCCGTAAACCAGTTCAAAAGCCTGGCGTGAAAAATCATCCACCGCACTGGAAGCCTCTTCCAGGTCACGTAGCTGGCGGCGAGCATCCAGTGTCTTCAACAGGCTCCGTCGATCACCGAGGCGATCGATCGTCATATTAGAAGCCAGTTGCAGATTCGGAATCTTGAACTTGGAACTATTCGGGTCGCTCACGGTCTCAAAGGCATTGAACGACTGGCCCAGGTAAGCGGATCGACCGTTACGCATCGTATTGGGAACGGCCACGTAAGCAGGCAGGTTCGCGGCATTCGGCCCACGCACCTTGGCAACCACCGAACCGAAACAGGGAGCCTGGTTCACACCTCCCTTGGGACCAGTCTTGTAATAACCGGTTTGCGAGAGATGACTGGACGGATCGTGACTGCTGGAACCATGACGAATGGAACGAATAATCGACAGCTTATCAGCGATCTTCGCCTGGTGGGCCATCGTCTCGCCAAAGAGCACTCCGGGCACATTCGTCTTCACCGCCTGCATTGGGCCGCGGTACTCGGCGGGAGCATTGGGCTTGGGATCGTAGGTTTCAAACTGGGTCGGACCACCAGCCAACTCGACGAAAATCACGGAGGTTTTTCGCTTGGCTTGTCCGTTTGCTGCGGCTGCGGCCTGGAGTTTCAGAACATCCGCCAGGCCCAAACCGGCAACTCCCAGGAACCCCGCCTGCAAGAAACTGCGACGGGAAACTCCGTCGCAAAACGTGGCTTGTTCACCAACCAGTTTCAACATCTTGCACACTCCTTCAAACAGAGAACGAGGCATCCCCGCAGGCACTGCAAATCGCTGGTTATTATATTAAAAGATCTCGGTCATGTTGAGGTGAAAAAAGAAGAAAAAGGGGCCTGACTCAGCCCAAAACACTCAACCTGGGGCCGTTTATCCAAGTGAGTCTCAATAAACGCAGATCTTGTCCAGCAGCCCGTCTTTCGCGACCGCCCGAACCCTGCTCGAATACTTCCTATGAAATCACGGCCAATCACCCCCGTCCTGGTACTGCTCCTGGCAGTGCTCGATCCACTTGCTGCCCAGGAAAAGCAATTCGCCCCAGCCCAGGAAGTATTACCCGTCCCACCACCACGGGACGCCATCGTCCTCTTTGACGGCAAGAAGACGAATCATTTCCTAGGCATGAACGGTGGGACGATGAACTGGAAAGTGCAGGACGGCGAGTTGATTTCGACCAAGGGTGGTCGTAATGCGAATCACCTGGTCTCGACACTGCACTTTCGCGACATAGAGATTCACGTGGAATTCAAGCTGTCGCCATCGGGCAGTGGAAACAGCGGCGTCTACCTGCACGGGAATTACGAATTACAGATCATTCGTTCTCACGGCAAGACCAAGGTCAGCCAAGGGGACATGGGGGCTCTCTACGGGTTCTCCAAACCGCTGGTCAATGCGGCCCGCCCGCCGGACCAGTGGCAGGTCTACGACATCCGCTACCGCGCACCACGACGCGACAAGGACGAGAAGATCACCGAACAGGGATCCATCACGGCCTGGCTCAATGGCAAGCTGGTACAGAACAAGACACGCTTCGGCGAGCCACGCTCCAAGTATCATCCGTACCGTCACGGAACCACGCCCTACCTACAGGAAATCTGGAAGCGTCAAAAACAGACCATGCAAGGTCCTGTCTTCCTGCAGGACCATGGACACCCAACCCGCTTTCGCAACGTCTGGGTTCGACCGCTCGACAAGAAGGCTTTCTTCTACGAACCTCAAAAAGACCAATCGCCTGGTGGCTGAAGCATTTCCCAGGCGGGAAACCAACACTGTTACAGTTCGATTTCAAATCGCTGCCGTTTCTGTCGTGCCACCAGCGATTGTGCAAGCTTGTCGCCAATCACTTTTTCATTCTTCGGATCCCAGCGAATCTTTCGCCCCAGGCGGGCAGCGATACCCGCCAGGTGGCAGGTCGTTAACGCGCGATGATGGCTAAAGACATCCGAGATCGGTTCCTTGCGAGCCGCCACGGCCTCGAAAAAGTTAGCCACATGGTCGGTCAATTCCCGATTCTTGTAAACCTTCTCGATCGCACCGTCCGGCAATGGATTGGAAGCCAGTTCCTCGACTGCTTTTCCGACGAGCTTGCCCCGGTTCACGAAGATCCGTCCCCTCGTCCCTTCGAACAGGATGCCGTTGTCCGTGTCATGGCGCATCGTGAGTTCTACCCCATCCTCGTAAACCGCCTTGATGTTGAATTTCGTAGCTGTGTTGTATTGGTTTGCGACCGTGGGATAGCCCTCTCGAAAAGGGACGGGATGCTCCACCATGACAGGATCGACCAGGACGGGCCCCGTTTTAGTTTTATCCATACCCCAGGTGGCAATATCGACGTGATGGGCGCCCCAGTCCGTGAGTTTACCCCCTGAATATTCGTACCACCAGCGAAATTCGTAATGGCTTCGCGACCACGACTTAATGATATTCGGCGCATTCGCTTTGAAATGAAACTTCGCCATCGGCGCCGGTCCCAGCCACTGATCCCAATCAAGATGCGCGGGTGGTTTCGCCACCGCGAGTTCCGGGCTAGCAGGAGCGCCACCAATCCCACATTGCACACGCTCCAACTTGCCAATGCGACCCTCACGAATCATGGCGATCGCCTTGAGGAACTGCCGGCCACTGCGTTGCTGCGTACCGACCTGGAAGATGGCACCTGTTTGCTTGCAAATCCTGCAGACCAGCTGGCCTTCCTCGATCGTGAGGGTCATGGGTTTTTCACAATAGACGTCTTTGCCAGCCAACATGGCTTCGATAGCGACCTTGGCGTGCCAGTGATCCGGCGTACTGACATGGACAACGTCGATTTTCGGGTCATCGATAATCTTCCGGTAATCGCCTGTTCCCTTGGGAGCTCGGCCCAGCCAGCCTTTAACGATATCCTTCGCACGGGAAAGGCGATTGGCATCGACGTCACAAACCGAAACAATGTCGCCAAACCTGGGAAACTGCTTGCCCACTCCATAGCGACCATCGGCAGCAAAGACTCGCTTGTCCCAGCGGACACCGCAGCCGACCACGCCGATACGTGGCCGTGCATTGGCACCCTGGAAACCGAGCGCACGGGAAACAGACCCTCGACAAAGGGATGCCGTGGCAAAACCGAGCGAGGCTTTCATCGCGCTGCGCCGACTGACTTGCGAAGGACTCTTCGCCATAACAGATAATTCCTATGCAACAGGAAGAGGGGGATCAGATCTCGATCTCATAGCCCTTGCGACGATCTCTTTTGAGCAACGCACTGGCCGCTGCATCCCCCTTGATGGTTTGCGAGGTCG
>JAZADA010000461.1:0-5841 GCA_036124135.1 Planctomycetota bacterium
ATCAACATTCATGCTTGATGGATCGAGGCGGTTGAAACAGCAGGTTCAAGGAGAGGATGGTTCGGGGCAGCTATGGGGATCTATGATCGTCAGTATTATCATGATGATGAATTACCCCGGCGGGGAGGATCGTCAGGGCCCAGGATGATGACGACCCAGTTGATCATCATCACGATGGTCATCTATTTTGCCGTCGAATTCTTTTTTGCTGACCCCGCGCGTCGTTTTTTTTGCCTGCATGCTGACCTGTTCCGCGGTAACTGGCAGATCTGGCAGTTGCTCAGCTATGGATTCCTACATGCCGGGTTGGAAACTCGCAGCGGCATCTTTCACGTACTGTGGAACATGTATGGATTGTTCCTGTTTGGACGCGATGTTGAGTTGCGCTATGGGCGGCAGGAATTATTGAGGTTTTACCTGGTGGCCATTGTCGTCAGTGGTGGAGCCTGGCTGCTGATCCAGGTGTTAACAAACCAGGGTGGGGCATCCCTGCAGGGAGCTTCTGGGGGAGTGACAGCGATCCTGGTTCTTTACTGCTTTAACTTTCCCCAGCGTCGACTGCTGCTGATGGGAATCTGGTCGGTCCCGGCGTGGGGACTTGGGTTGGGATATGTCCTGATTGATTTGATGGGGGCGTTGGGTAATAGCTCGAGCAACACTGCCTACGAGGCTCACCTGGCGGGTGCCGCTTTCGCCTTCGTGTATTTTTCCCGTCGCTGGAACCTGGGCAAATTTGGCACGTTACCCGGTAGCGGTCGTTTTAAACGGCAGCCCAGGCTTAAGGTTCATCGCCCGGATGCGGACGAGAAAAAAGATTTAGCTGCAGATAAAGTCCTGGAAAAGATCCGTCAACAGGGTGAAGCCAGCCTGTCCAAAAAGGAACGCCGCATCCTGGAGGACTACAGTCGACGGATGCGTGATAAGCACCAATCTTAAAACGATGGTCCCCCCTGCTGGGGAACTTCTATGCCGGTTCGACTTCCAGTAAAATGGAGACGGAGAGTAGGGCATGGTGACTCCAGAGAACACTCATTCAAGACGCAGGTTTCTCCTCCAGGCCGGGGGCGGTGCAGGCGCGATCGCCCTGGCTGCGATGACCTCACCGGCGCAAGTTGCTGCCGGCACTTCCAACCCCCTGGCACCGCGACCCACACATTTTAAACCGCGGGCCAAGCGAGTCATCTGGCTATTCATGCATGGTGGCCCCAGTCATGTTGACCTGTTGGATCCGAAACCGGATTTACTGAAATATGCAGGACAACCTGTGCCGGAGAGTTTCGGACCGGTGATGACACGTCGCGATGTTGCCCGTAATCCGCTCCTGCCTCCACTCAAACCATTTCGACCACGTGGTCAGTCCGGGTTGGAGATCAGTGATTTCCTGCCGCATACCAGTCGTCATGCAGACGACCTTTGTGTCATCCGGTCACTGCACGGAGATAGCGTCAATCACCCCCAGTCTGTTTACCAGATGAATACGGGCAGTGTATTGATGGGTAAACCGAGCGTGGGCAGCTGGATTGCCTATGGACTCGGAACAGAGAACCAGGACATGCCTGCTTTCGTTGTTTTGCCCGATCCGGGTGGTGGCATTAAGGGGGGGCCACCAGCCTGGGGTAGTGGCAATTTGCCTGCAGTTTACCAGGGGGTTACCATGCGGCCCGGTACGACTCCCATCCTGGACTTACGCCCCCAGGCCCAGGTTTCACCAGGCCAGCAAAAACGCACCTTTGATCTTGTCCAGCAATGGAATCGAGAGCACGTTCGGCAACGGCAGGCGGACGATGAATTGTCAGCGCGCGTGGCGGCCTATGAACTGGCGTTTCGCATGCAGGTCTCGGCACCTGAAATGGTTGATCTGTCGCGGGAAACCGCCGAGACCCACGCGCTTTATGGACTTCATAATCCCAGCACGCGCGAGTTCGGACAACGCTGTCTGCTTGCCCGCCGGATGATTGAAAACGGAGTTCGTTTTGTCCAGCTGTATTCAGGTAATACGGGTGGCTGGGATGCCCACAAGGACGTGGCACAAAATCACGGCGATTATTGCCAGCGTACCGATTTGCCCGTGGCCGCATTGATTACTGATCTCAAGCGGCGTGGCCTCTGGGATGATACGCTGCTGATCTGGGGAGGTGAATTCGGTCGTATGCCGATGAGTGAAAAGGGGACCGGTCGAGATCATAATCCCTGGGGTTACAGTGCCTGGCTGGCGGGAGCTGGGATCCAGGGTGGTCGCGCTCATGGAGCCACGGATGCCATTGGCTTGCGTGCCGCCGAGGACAAGGTTCACGTGAGAGATTTTCATGCCACCATCCTGCATTTACTGGGCATCGATCACGAACGCCTGGCGTTCTTTCACAATGGCCTGGACCAGCGCCTGACCGGACCGGCAGAAGCACACGTCATTCACCAGATCACGGGTTAACGCAATCGAGTTCGCTCATGTCTCGTTTTACTTCCTGGCACATTACAACGCTCGTGGTAATGATGCTGTTGCTGGTCGGATCGTGCTGCTTCCCGCCGAGCACCTGGTCCGTCGAGGAGGAGGCTTACGAGGAAGAAAAAATTACCGTGGAAGATCGGGAACACTGGTCATTTCAGCCATTGAAGCGACCCGGTTTTCCGTCCGTGAAGAGATTGGACTGGGTACGAAATCCGATCGACCGGTTTATCCTGGCCCGGCTGGAAGCCGATGAACTGGAACCTCAACAGGAAGCGAACCGTCGAACCCTGGTTCGGCGACTCTGCCTGGATCTTACCGGGTTGCCTCCTACCCCTGCCGCGATTCACGCGTTCCAGGAAGACGTTTCCCTGGATGCCTACGAGCGACTGGTACAACAACAACTGGCATCGCCGCATTATGCCGAGCGACAGGCACAACACTGGCTGGACCTGGCAAGGTTTGCTGAAACCGATGGATTTGAACAAGACAAGATTCGCAAGCACTCCTGGAAATACCGTGACTGGGTGATCCAGGCATGGAATCGAGACCTTCCGTATGACCAGTTTGTTCACTACCAGCTGGCCGCGGATGAACTGGCAACCCATGATGCGGCGGGCCGAACGGCCATGATGTTCTGCCTGTCCGGGCCAGATATGCCCGATATCAATTCACAGGACGAGCGTCGTCACAGCCTGCTGAACGAGATGACCTCGACCGTGGGTGCGGTGTTCCTGGGTTTACAAATGGAATGTGCCCAATGTCACGATCACAAGTATGACCCGATTAGCCAGGCGGATTTTTATCGCCTGCGAGCAGTTTTTGAACCGGCAATTCATCTCAAGCGATATGTCTCGGTGGATACGCTACAGGAAAAACCGGTTGCGCCTCCCGTTAGCCACCTGATGATTCGCGGAGATTTCCGCCGGCCGGGTCCGATCGTGCAGCCAGGATTTCCACGTATTGCCAACCCAGCCAGCATCCCGCTGGTTTCGCCGCCGTTGAAAGTTGGTAGCAGCGGACGTCGCGCTGCCCTGGCCAGGTGGCTGACAGGTTCCCAGCAACCACTGACTGCCCGCGTGATAGTGAATCGAATCTGGCAATCTCATTTTGGCCATGGGCTGTCCCGTACACCCAGCGACTTTGGCATGGTGGGACAGGAACCATCCCATCCCGCCTTACTCGATTACCTGGCCACGGAATTAGTGAGCCGAAAGTGGAGTTTAAAGGAGCTGCATTACCTGATCGTAACCAGTGCGACGTACCGGCAGGCAGGTCGCGTGGCTGACCTGGCAGTGGTGCCGACGGCGCCCGGTTTGGTGCGGGAGCAGTTGCGCCGATCCCGAATGCTGGATCCGGAAAACATCCTGTTGGCTCACTTTCCTCGGCAGCGACTGGATGGAGAGACCATTCGTGACGCCATGCTGCTGAGTTCCGGAACTCTCGATACGGAGCAGGGAGGCGCCGGCGTACGGCCACCGATTGCCCAGGAACTGGTAAGCACGTTGAAAAAAAACCAATGGGAGGTAGAGCCGGATCGACGCCAACACTATCGTCGCAGTGTCTATGTGTTTGCGAGGCGCAATTTACGGTACCCGATTTTTGATTTGTTTGACCGACCGGATGCGAATGCCAGCTGTCCGCGCCGTAATCGTTCCACCACGGCTCCCCAGTCGCTGTTTCTTTTGAATTCACGTTTTTCATTACAAACTGCTCGCGAATTTGCCGGCAATGGGTTGGCGCAAACCGACAACCGATCACAGTTCGTGCAATGGGTTTTTCAGCGAGCGCTGGGACGGGATCCTGGTAGCGGGGAGTTGCAGCGCGCCCTCCAGTTCCTGGAGCAGCAGTCAACGCTGGTTCGCCAGGAGGGTCGTGTCGGAGAGCGACTGGCTTTACCTCATCCGGTACCGGCCTCCATGGAACCCTGTCTTGCAGCTGCCCACACGGATTTATGCCTGGCTATCTTTAATCTCAACGAGTTTATTTACGTGGATTAATAATCCATCGATAGCCCGTGGGTTGGCATCTCGAGATGACCGGTATTCGCTGCTTGCAATGGTCTGTTGACAAGGCTAGGGTGTTGTCAGCGACAGGTTTTTAAAAGAGGTATCCCTCAAGGAGCAAATCTAATGAAGCGCGCTTGCAATCGACGTGATTTCCTGGGACAGACTGGTGCCGGGATGGTAGCAGCTGGCTATTTCGTGAATCCCGTGAAGGCACAGGATTCTACCTCTCCCAATGAACGATTGAATATTGCTGCTGTCGGTACGTCCGGACGGGCTGGTGCCAATATTCGGGAAGTGGCGAGCCAGAACGTTGTAGCGATTGCAGATATTGATGCACAATTCCTTGGCCAGGCTGGCAAACGTTATCCGGCTGCCAGGAAATACGAAGATTTCCGTATCATGCTGGAGAAGGAAGCGGATCGAATTGATGCCGTGGTCGTTGCCACGCCCGATCATACACATGCCCCCGCTGCTGCGATGGCACTGCGGTTGAAGAAACATGTTTATTGCGAGAAACCGTTGACGCATACCGTGCACGAGGCGCGGGTCCTGTCGGAACTAGCCGCCAAGAATAACCTGGTCACCCAGATGGGTACGCAAATTCATGCCGGCGACAATTACCGCCGTGTCGTGGAGTTAGTCCAGGGTGGTGCCATCGGTGACATTCGTGAAGTCCATGTCTGGGCTGGTGCCAAGTATACGGGTGCCAAGTTCAATACGGGTAGTCCATTGCCGTCCCATGTGAACTGGGATCTATGGTTGGGTCCCGCGATGAAACGACCGTACAGCACCGGGGTGCATCCCTTCAAGTGGCGCAGCTTTTGGGATTACGGTACAGGTGCTCTCGGTGACTTTGGTTGCCATTACATGGACCTGGTCCACTGGGCCTTGAAGCTAAAGCATCCTACGCGCATCTCCGCAGAGGGACCCCCGGTTGAGGACGTCAGTACGCCTGCCTGGACCATTGCGCATTACGAGTACCCGCGACGCGGTAAAATGCCGCCTGTCAAGCTAACCTGGTATGACAGCGGAAAGCGACCTGCCTTGTTGGCTCGCCTGAAAGACAGCAAGGGAAATCCCGTGACCAAGGGGAGCGGGCAATTGTTTGTTGGAAAGGAAGGGATGATCCTGTCTGATTACAGCAGCCATCGACTATTCCCGGAAGAAAAATTCGCCGACTTCCAACCCCCCAAGCAGACCCTGGCGCCCTCGGTGGGTCATCACCGTGAGTGGATTGATGCCATCAAGACCGGTGGCACCACCACCTGTAATTTCGATTACTCGGGCGCTTTGACCGAGGCCGTCCTGCTGGGGACCGTTGCGTATCGTAGTGGTGAGACCATTGACTGGGATGGCAAGCAGTTCAAGGCGAACAATGCACCAGCTGCC
>JAZADA010000462.1:0-2231 GCA_036124135.1 Planctomycetota bacterium
GATCGTTGGCCTGCGGGTGCGCCGCAGAAACTTAATAACGACGGGTCACTGGGGCCCATGCATGGAGCCTACCACGATATCGATGCCTGTCCCACCTTCAGCTTCATGGTTGAACATTACGATGAGCCGGGAATAGCTACCTTTTTCCACTGGTCGGTAGCCAAGCGGCCTGCATGGGAGTTGTTCGATATTCGCAAGGATCCGGGGTGCATGGAGAATCTTATCGGTTTCGAAGTTGCACGGGATGTTGAAGCTGGTTTGAAACGTGACCTGGAATCTTTTCTGACCCAGACGCAGGACCCACGTATTCTCGATGGTGGGGAGATTTTCGAGACCTATCGGCGATACAGTCGAATGCGAAAGTTTCCTGCTCCCCGGGGAAAACCATGATTGCCATGAGATGTCGCCTCGCCTGGATCATGCTGCTGCTTTCGTTGTTAGCAACGGAGAGACTGGCGGCCGAACCCTGGAAACGTCATGTGATTGATCAATCATCGCGCGGTGCTGACGGCGTTCGCCTGGCAGACGTTAACCGGGACGGACGACTGGACCTGGTGACAGGCTGGGAAGAAGGAGGTCGGGTCCGTGTCTACATGAACCCCGGGCCGCGGGCCGCGAAAAAGACCTGGCCGGCGGTTACGGTCGGTGAGGTGAAGTCGCCGGAAGATGCGGTCTTTGCAGATCTCGATGGAGATGGCTCACAGGATGTCATCAGTTGTTGTGAAGGGAAGGTGAAATCCGTTTTTATCCACTGGGCCCCACGGGATCAAAAAACTTACCTCGATGCTGCTGCCTGGTCGACTGCTGCCATTACTGTTGTCCAGGGGAAACAGTCCTGGATGTACTGCCTGCCGATGCAGGTGGATGGCAAGCATGGTATCGATCTGGTCGTGGGCTCCAAGGGAAAAGGTGCGACCGTGGGTTGGTTGCAGGCACCGGCCGATCCGAGAAAGGTAGCAGACTGGAAATTTCATCCGTGGTACCAGGCAGGCTGGATCATGTCATTGGAGTCTCTTGATGTCGACGGCGATGGAGACCAGGACGTGGTGGTCTCGGACCGCAAAGGATCTCGCAGAGGTGTTCTATGGCTCGAGAATCCTGGGGCGCAATCGTCACTCGCGGGAAAAGCCTGGAGGGAACATCGTGTTGGTGCAGATGGCCTGGAAGTAATGTTCCTGGCAGTTGCTGACCTCGACCAGGATGGCCGACAGGATATTGTGACGACGACGCGTAACAAGAAGTTGCTGTTCCTCAGACGCCAGCCTCCTGTGGCGACACGATGGCAGTCGCACACGATTGAAAGTCCTCATGGTATTCTCAACGGGAAGTCGGTGGCAGTGGCAGACATAGATGGAGACGGGCAATTGGACCTGGTCCATGCTACCAATACATTTGGGAACCGATCGTTTCCCGGGGTGGTGTGGGCCTCTTACCGGAAAGAACCTACGGAGAGTCGTTGGATCCCCCACGACATTAGTGGGTCCCGGGGAGTTAAGTTTGACCTGGTCCAGGTGTTGGACCTGGATGGAGATGGTGACCTGGATGTCATTACCTGTGAGGAACGTGATAACCTGGGGGTCTTCTGGTATGAGAACCCGGGTTCTTTCCCTGCCCCTTGATCTGTGAAAGAGTGAACGTCGCGCGAGGCGAGGTTACTTATTGCGCCTTGACATCCTGCAGCCAGCTTTCGTGAAGTCGCCGAAGTCGTTTCGTCGTTTCAGGCTCCTGGGCGGCAACGTTTTTCGTTTCCCCGGGATCTGCTTCCAGGTTGACCAGGAAGAGTTGATCTGCATTCGTGAAGGGGCGTTTGCTGCTGGTATCCTTGGGATTACCAATCAGCTTCCAGGGACCGGACCGGACGGCCCACTGGGGTTTGCCCCCGAGTCCGCGTCCGGATTGCCAATGGAAGTCCTCGTGAGGACTGGCAGCCTTGGCGGATTGGATCACTGGCACCAGGCTCTTTCCATCGATTCGTCGCTTGGGCAATGGGACACGGGTTAATTCTGACAGTGTTGGCAACCAGTCAACAGAGACGGCCATTTGGTGACGTACCTGGTTTACCGGAAGTTGCCCGGGCCAGCTGATCATGGCAGGGACACGAATTCCACCCTCGAAAAGACTAAACTTGGCGCCGCGATATTTCCCGGCACTGCCCCCCCCTCCAAACGTGCGTTCCTCGGTCGAATGGCCGTGATCGGACTGGAAGACAATGATCGTGTTTTCCGTGAGGC
>JAZADA010000463.1:0-9088 GCA_036124135.1 Planctomycetota bacterium
AATCGCCCAACCTTCGCCGGCGGAAAAAACGAGGTCCTCGGACTTCACTCCGAAGAATTGCTGCATTTGCTGCAATCCCTCGTCGTCGTGGGTGACGTAGTCAATGCTGGCTGGCAACGGCTCACTGACCGCACCATCCTGGAGCGGTACGCTCAAATCGATCAGTTTCATTGCCGGAAGCATGGACAGGTTCCCCCCTGGACCATCACTGGTTACAGCTCAGGAATCGGCGCATCAGCGGGGATATCCTGGCCCTCCCAGTTCACCTTACCATCCTCGTAAAGCAGGATGCGTGATCGACTACCGGGAACCGGCTTGAGATTGATCTTGGGCAACCATTGTCGATGCTGCTGGATAATCGTACGCATCGCCGGCTGGCTGGCCAGGTTTTTCCATTCATTGGGATCCTTGCGCATGTCGTACAGTTCTTCGCTGCCATCGGCATAGCTGATATAGCGCCAGTGTTCTGAGCGGATCGCGTGGTTGTCATGATTGTGTGTCGTAATGGCCGGCCACTTCCGTGGCGCTTTCGCATCCTTGAGTTGCGGCAACAGGCTATGGCCTTCCAGGCCAGCAACATTTGGCAACTCACACAACTGGTTCAAGGTGGGATAGATATCCAGCAATTCTGCAGGCGAGGTTACCACCTGGCCTCGAGCCACACCGGGCCCCGCAAAGATCAATGGCACACGGGTTCCATCATCCCAGAGTGTATTTTTTCCGGTGATCGCCTTTTCACCAAGATGCCATCCATGGTCGGACCACAGTACGATCACCGTGTTGTCGGCAAAGCCGTTTGCCTTGAGAGCGGATAACACCCGACCTACCTGGGAATCCACGAAGGATGTACAGGCCATGTAGCTGCGGCAAATATTTCGCCACTCGTTTTCTTCCTCGAGGAACTTCAAGCGACATTCAGGCAATTTCCAGTGCATGTACCAGGAGAAACGGGGCGTATCATCCCGATCTCCACGCATGATCGGTGGCAGCACTGAATCGTCATCCGGGTAGAGGTCATACCATTTCTGTGTCGTGTAACAGGGAACATGCGGCAGGAAGAAACCGACGGACAGGAAGAACGGCTCTTTCGGTTTATCGGCCAGTCGCTCGACCGCCCATTGGGCCACCTTGTAATCTCCCTTGTCCTCATCCTTGTGGGGAAAGACTCCCCAGTCGACCAGCCGATGGTTACTCGGGGTATTGACGAGTTTCTTGGCCGGTCGGGCACCGACACCGGCTGCCGGCCCAAGCACGTCAAATTCCTGGTCATTCTTTTGCCGCCCATACCGACCATGAAATATTTTACCTGTCGAATAGGTGGTATATCCCTGGGAAGCCAGGTGCTGCGGCAGCGAAACACGCTTGGCCAACGCCGGTACATTACGAAACCAGGGAGCCAGGCCATAAACACCGCTCGTGGACGGTCGCAGGCCCGTCAACAGGCTGGTTCTCGACGGATTACACAACGGCGATTGACAGTGTGCATTCTTGAAAAGCGTACCGCGGGCTGCCAATCGATCGATATGAGGTGTTTTGACGAGGGGATGCCCACCCAGGCAACCAATCCAATCATTCTGGTCGTCAATTGCAATAAACAGGATGTTCGGTTTATCAGCAGCCTCAGCAATCGAGGGAAGTATTATTCCCAGCAACAAGATCAGTCGGGCAAATTGGCTTATCACAATACCGTTTTCCTTTTCGCTGTAGAATTCGTTGCACCCTATGGGCCGAAGACGTGTTTATACCACAGTTGACTATGAAATCGAATCAAGGGAGTTCCTGTTTACTACCACCGGGCCTTGTTGTCTACGAATAAAACTACGACCATAACAGGATCTGAAAGAGCGCACGTGCTAACAGGCAACTCAGCGACAATCACTTCCCGATCTCGGAATCCAGCAATCATGCGTGGTATCTTTACTTCTGACTTCCACATGTTTTCGCAGCGATCGCGCATCGATGCGGTGATGCCACAGCTGCACGAGGCTGCCAGGGACGCACAGCTGGTCGTCCTGGGAGGAGACATTGTCGATTTCAAGTGGAGCCAACTGGCGGACCAGGAAGCAACCGAGCTGGCTGCCCTGGAGTGGCTGGACCATTTCCTGGCTCGCTACCCTGGCAAGCAACTGGTTTACCTGGCAGGCAATCACGATTGCGCACCCACGTATCTTGAACGACTGAGAAACCTGGCTACCACTGAAGAGAGATTTTCTGTCTACGAGTACTGGTACCAGCACGGTGACGCAATCTTCCTGCATGGTGATGTAGTCCACGGATCAGCCACCCAGGCGGCGCTCGAACAGCGTCGTTCCAGGTGGAGCGATCATTCGCGCCAAGGTGCCCTGGCCAACAGCCTCTACAACATGGTGTTTCGTCTACGTTTACCAGCGCTGGCTAACCTGCTGTTCAACCAGGCTCGCCAGGTATGCCCAAGGCTGATCAGCTATCTAGGCGATATCGAACGAATCCCGGGCCGGGGAATTCGTCGTGTCTTTTTCGGTCATACCCATAATCTGCTCAAGGACTTTGAATTCGACGGGCTGGTGTTCTATAACAGTGGAGCACCACTACAGACCCTGCCTTGTGCCGTGCTGCGATTTTCTATCCAAGGGGATACAATCGATGGCCGATGATTCGAAATTAACCGCCGACTGCTACTCCCGTGGTGAACGTGTTGGGATGGTCCGGTTCCAGCAACTGCGATCCTACCTGCTGGGGCCGCTACTGAGACTGCTGGCATCGCTGCGTATTACGGCCAATCATGTCACGTTGCTCTCCTTGATCCTGGGACTGTGTTTCTGCCTGGTCTGGTGGGAATCACCGCAATGGGCCATGCTCTGCCTGCTGCTTCACGTACTGCTGGATGGCCTGGACGGGCCGGTGGCTCGACACCAGGAAACCGCCTCGGCCCGGGGATCGTTGACCGATTCCATGTGTGACCAACTGGTCGTGACCGCCTCGATGATCGTCCTGATGGTTGCCGAGCGAGTCGACATCGTGGCCGGCTCGATCTACATCTTCAGCTATGCCATGGTGGTCGCCTTTGCGATGATCCGCAACGCCCTGGATGAGCCATACAGCTGGGTCGCCCGCCCACGATTTGTAATCTACGTCTGGCTGGCGCTGGATCTCTGGTTTCTCGAGCCCGCCGGCTGGACAGGGACCTGTACCTACCTGTTGTGGATCTGCAATGCCGCCCTCTGCTTCAAGATGATTACTGGCTTCTTTGCCATTCGGCGCAGCCTGGACTAGCACCTTTCCCTTTTCATAACTGAGCCTCAACCATGCACCGACAACGCTTGATCATTTATAGCTTCCTGTTCATTAGCTGCATTGCAGCAAACACGGAAGCCAAGTCCCCTCCCAACATTCTCTTTTTCTACACGGACGATCACTCGTATCGCACCGTCGGCTGCTACCCGGAATCCTACCCGTTCGTAAAAACCCCCAACATGGACCAGTTGGCGGCCAACGGAATTCGTTTCAAGTATGCCTACATCGGCACCTGGTGCATGCCCTCGAGGGCGACGCTGCTGACCGGGCATTACCAACACGCCATTGAATCGATGCGGATGGAAGGCCCATATCCAGGCAGCACCTACGATCCAAAGAAATGCCCTTTCTGGCCCAGCGTCTTCCGACAACATGGTTACCAGACGGCCCAGATTGGTAAATGGCATACCGGTACAGATACCGGCTATGGACGCGACTGGGATTACCAGGTCGTCTGGAACCGACCTCGCCCTGAATCACGCCCCGGCAATTACTACAAGGAGCAGGGGATCGAGGATAACGGCAAGCCTATCAAGATTGTCCCGGGCTACTCGACGGACAACTACACCCAGTGGGCTATCGACTACCTGGAAGGGAAGGGCCGCGACCCGGACAAACCGTGGTACCTCTGGCTTTGCTACGGGGCGGTACATGGACCGTATACACCTGCTAAACGCCACCAGGCAGATTTCCCTGACATCAAGATCCCCACACCAGTAGACATTTTCCCACCTCGACCAGGTAAACCGCAATACATGCAGGAAATCGCCCGCTGGTTCAAGGGGGACGATGGCCAACCTCACCTGAAGGGCAGGCGACGTGCTACCGGTGAACAAAGTCCCGGCACGGGACTGCACGGCAGCACCCTCACTGACTGGGTCCGCCAGTATCACCAGGGCGTCCTGGCACTGGATGAGGCGTTGGGAAAAATCGTCCAGACCCTCAAGGAGACCGGCCAGTATGACAACACGCTGATCGTCTTTACCTCTGACCAGGGCTTCGCCTGGGGCCAACATGGGTTCTGCGCCAAGGTGGCACCTTACGACGCCACGATTCGAAGTCCCCTGATCGTCTCTATGCCAAAATCACTTCCCAGCAAGGCGGTCTGCAACGCACCCATCGGAGGCACTGACCTGGTACCAACGTTCTTTGAACTGGCGGGAATCCCGCTTCCCTGGAAAATGCACGGGCACAGCATCGTCCCCTTGCTCAAGAAACCGTCCACCCCGTGGAAGCATCCACTATTAACCACCTTTACAGGACGCCAGTACGGATCCGACACCGATACGATTCCGACTGACAAAGCAGTCATTCGCAAAATTTCAGCCACACCGTGGTATGCCTCGCTGCACGATGGTCGATACAAGTACGTAAGGCTCTTCGAGGCCAACGAGATCGAAGAACTGTACGATCTCCAAAAAGACCCCAAGGAACTGACCAACCTCGCGCTCGACATATCACAGCGTAAGCGACTACGCAGCATGCGTGCCCAGACCGTGGAGGAGTTAAAGCGAACCGATGCCGGTTTTGTCGACAATCTTCCACCTGTACGTGAAGCAACCCGTTAACCGAAACATCCCACGTTACCAAACGGGTCTACCCTGGCCATGACGCACCCACAGATCACCGGACCAGCAGCCTGGATTGGCGATGAACTGCTTGCGCGAAAGGACTGGAACTATGGTTTCTCGGGGACCGACCTACAGGAACTCGACGCTGCACTGCAGGCCACCGCGCAGTTGCCGGTAGAAGAGATCTCGGCCGAACATTTCACACTTCCCACCCTGGGGCCCCAGCTTCAACAGATCCAACACAACCTGGAAGAAGGAAGCGGGGCCGTTCTGATCAAGGGCTTTCCTTCCCAGCAATACGACGCTGAGCAGGCAACCCGCATCTTCTGGGGCTTAATGACTCACCTCGGAACGGCTGTCTCACAAAGTGCCACGGGAGAACGCTACTTTCATGTCCGCGACGAAGGATTCAAGGTTGGACAGGCCCAGGCGCGAGGCCCCAACACTCGCAAGAAGCTCAGCTTTCATACGGACCGCTGTGACGTGATCGGATTCATGTGTCTCCAGCAGGCACGCTCCGGTGGCGAAAATCAACTGGTCAGCAGCGTCTCGGTCTACAACCAGATTCTCCAGGAACGTCCCGACCTGCTGGAACTACTGACCGGTCCTTATTACTACAAGCGTCACAATGTCGATACTGGCAACGACACTCCCTATTGCCAGCAGCCGATTTTCTCCTTCCGCGAAGAGAAGTTTGCGTCAGCCTACCTACGCGTACTCATCGACCGGGCCTACCAGGACCCACAAGTGCCCGCGGCCAGTGAACAGCAAATCGAGGCACTCAACTTCATCGACGAGATCGCAGCACGCCCGGAGATGCATGTCGAGTTTCGCCAGGAAGCGGGAGATATCCTGCTGCTCAACAACTGGATCACTTACCATCGGCGTGAGGCTTTTGTCGACCACGAGGACATTTCTCTGCGTCGGCACCTGCTGCGAATTTGGCTGTCGGTTCCCAACAGTCGCCCACTCGACCCACGGTTCGCTGATAATTATGGAGCGGTAGAGGCCGGCGCAATACGCGGCGGTATGAAACCTGCCTAACGCCCCGGGGCCTCGGATGCAGCAGCCGCTTTTTCCGCTGGAGGCTCAGCCGACTTGCTCGCTGGGGGCTTCGGCAGCAGGATACGAAAACCAGCCGGTGCAAAAGCGGCTCCTGGAATGCGTTTATCACCGGCTGTTGGAAAGAGGATTTTGATTTGCCGGGCAGCCCTGGCAGGAGACATTCGCCGCGCCAGCAGCAACTCAAAATACATGAACTCAAGAACGGCACTCGCTCCCCAATCGACGGCAGTCGTGTAACCGGAAATGGGAAAGGTCGCTCGGTCCCCCAGTTGCTTCACAACCCGCTCCGCAAGTTGATTTTTCATCATCAGGCAGGACGAGAAATGGACCAGCCGCAGGTTCCTCGCATACCGCAGGCCCTCGGCAATCATCTCCGGCTTGAGCGTCTGGCCACCCACCTCAAGTCCCTTGGGTGACCCGTGGGAAGACAACGAGAGAACCACTGGCTCTGCCAGGAGTGCCAGCTCGTGGCACCAGCGTCCAAAGTCTGCTGGCGTATTAAGCGCCCTGCGACGCACTTGCACGTTGGGAGTCCGCTCAAAGTAGGTCTTGAGCATATCACCAAAGGCATATTCCTGCTCGGCCAGGTTGGTTTCCCAGCGTGCTTCCATGACAACCAGGAAAATCACTCCGGGCTTGGCCACCAACCGCTTGGCATTCCAGTCGCCCCATTGCTGGGTTCCATCTCGTCGCCACTTTCCTTTCAAAGCAGTACCATCTTCGGCTAACTCGAACCAACCTTCTCCCTTGTCCGCCGGTTCCTCGTAGCGAAATTCAAAACGCCCGTTCTTGACCTTACCACTGATCGTTGCCGCACCCAGCCCGGAATAGATTCCTTCAATCGCATCCCCCTTGCGCACCAGTCGCAAGCGACCAAAGCTACTGTCCCAGAGCCCATCAAAGCCGGTTTCTGCGACCGAGCGAACCCCTTTCCATGGCAACCAGGGGATCGTCCCCACCTCACGCCATTTCCCCTGGAACGTCTTGCCATTGCTGGCTAACTGGAACCAGCCTTCACCATTGGTGGTCCCTTCCCGGTAGGTAAATTCCAGCTTGCCATCCTTCACCTTCCCGGAGAGCGGACATTTCACTCCTTGCATGGAGTAACTTCCCGTGACACGATCACCTTCCTGCTTGAGCTGCATCGGGCCAAAACTGGTTACCCAGTTGCCGCTAAACGTAGGCTCTGCCGCCAGGCAAGGGGTGCTGACCAACAACAAGACAATGACCATGGATCGCATCATCGGTTACTCCTCCAGGGGATTTTGCTCGATACCGCTGAGACAATGGACCGCTTTGGAACCGACGGCCCACTGTCCCAGTTATGATTGGTTGCGACTGACTCTGCAAGCATCTGGGCACAGTTCGTGCTGCTTTGCCGAGGGAAATTCAGTATCCTGACAGCACGTTCGTGAAACTTCCCCCTTCCCGCGATCCTTTCCAACAGCCAGCCATGATCATTCACGTCGACATGGACGCTTTTTATGCCTCGGTCGAAGAGCGAGAGCAGCCGGAGCTGCGCGGCAAGCCGGTGATCGTGGGTGGCACCCCGGAAGGTCGTGGCGTGGTGGCGGCGGCCAACTACGCGGTACGCGAATTTGGCGTCCATAGCGCGATGCCAACTTCCACGGCGTTGAAACTCTGTCCCGATGCGATCGTGCTACCGGCGCGGCTTGATTACTACTCGGAAGTCTCTCGCCAGATCCACGAGGTATTCGCCCGTTACACGCCACTCATCGAACCGCTCTCCCTGGACGAGGCCTTCCTGGACGTCACGGGGACGGTGGCCCTCTTTGAATCGGCCGAGCAGATTGGCCGGCAGATCCAGGAAGAAATTAAGCAGGAGGTGCAACTGGTCGCCTCGGTCGGCGTAGCACCTAACAAGTTCCTGGCCAAGCTGGCCAGTGACCTGGAGAAACCAGCTGGCTTCGTTATCATCACGGGCGAAAACATCCATGCTTTCCTCGACCCGCTACCAGTCAGTCGCATCTGGGGCGTGGGCCGCGTTACCGACAAGGCCTTCGAGAAACTGGGAATTCGAACCATTGGCCAGTTACGAGATCGCTCCCTGCAGTTCCTGGAAGACCGTTTTGGCAAGCTCGGGGAACATATCTGGAAACTTGCCCATGGGACAGATGACCGGGCCGTGATACCGGACCGGGGTGCCAAGTCGATTTCCAATGAAACCACTTTTCCCGCTGACATCGACGACATGGAGGTGCTGCAATCGAGCCTGATGGAGTTGACCGAGCAGGTCGCGCGCCGCCTGCGGCGATCCGGACGGCAGGCCCGCACGGTTCACCTCAAGGTGCGTTACCACGACTTCCAAACGATCACACGTTCCCAGACGCTGGGCGAGTCGACCAACCGGACCGATATCCTCTGGCAGACAGCCCTGGAGATGCTGACCGATCGATTGCCGGATCGTCGCCTCTGTGCCCGCCTGGTGGGGATGGGAGTCAGCGGCCTGGAATCGCCCAGTTCGCAGCAGCGAGGCCTGTTTGACGAGGAAGAGGACCCCCGCGGTGGCCGCCTGGACGAGGTGACCGACCAGATCAAGGACCGTTTTGGCAAACGCTCGGTCCGCCGGGGGAGTGCGGCGGACATGCACCGCTCGGATCGCCCCGATCTGCCAGCTCCCTAGTTTTATTCTTGCCAGCACAAAGGCGGTTGCTGGTTAAAAATGGGGAATCCAGGATTTTTTCTCGGTTCCCTGTCCGCCTGCGGGCGGCGTTGGCAATCCTCTCGGTAGCGGGCACTCGTAAGTGCCCGAAAAGCAATTATCTATTTTAAACGTGAGAGGAACTAAGTCATGTTACAGAGGAAACGAACGTTATGGACCGCCTGCCTATTGTCGTTATTCTTTTTCAGCACCAGCGCACAAGCAATCGAAATCGACAAGGTAATAATTACTGCTGACAAAGCCTACCACTTTGGCTGGGGAACCCGGACCAACATCCCTAACAATGCCAATCAGTGGTTTCCTGGAAATATAAAATCGGGTGGCTCCATTTTTAACAACCCCGATGAGTACCCCCCCAACCCACCACTTACTGTCACAATTGATGACTACTTCTACATCATCTGCGTCAGTGACAGCCAGACAACCCAAGGGGTGATAGCCGAGGTTTTCGCGAAAGTGCCTGACACGAATATCTTTAGTGGCGCAGGATTGTGGG
>JAZADA010000464.1:0-6181 GCA_036124135.1 Planctomycetota bacterium
CAGTTGCTCGTACGTCGTTAATCGCATGAGATCGACGGTCAGGAATCCGCGTGGCGGTCAAGCGACGAGAAACAAGTGCTGTTTCACTCTGGAACAAATTTTTTCCAGGGTTCATAAAATAAGTCACACAACGATCATGCTCATTCGGAATTAACACATCCGGAAACTGGTCGTTGTCCAGGTCAGCAACTTCCACGTAGTAGGCTGATTTACCCGCAGGCGAAACACGAGCCGGACCAAACTTCCAGTTCCCAAGTCCCTGGCGGATATAGAGTCGACCGACTTTCAGGTCATGTTCGTAGCCCGAACCCCGGGCGGTATAGAGCAAGTCCAGTCGCCCGTCTCGATCCATGTCTGCAAAGCGTACTCCTTTTGCCTGGCTGGGTACCGCATACTCCACGATGCGCTGAAATTTTCCCTGCCCACGATTGCGTGCCACGAGGATACGTCCCGGCTTCCGCTGACTAAGTCCACCAATCGCGCAAGCAATATCTGCTAATCCATCCTCGTCCAGATCTGCCTGGGCCAGGTTATGAACGTGGGGCTCCGACCAGTTCGCATCATCGGGGTAAACACGGCGATCATCGTCGGAAAACGTATTACGTATCGGAGCACTAAACTGCCCCTTCCCGTTACCGGTCGCCACCGAGACGATACCCAGGTTACGGTATCCGATCATAACATCGGCATGGCGGTCCCCGGTGAAGTCGGCGACCAGGACCTTGTAAGGACCACCAACGTATCCATGCAGTCGACTTTTCCTGGGTGCTTGAGGAGCGGCCTGCGGTCGTTCTTCTGCCTGCAAACCAGCCAGGCTGGTCCACAGGATCCCATGGCAGAAAAGGCAAATGAACCGACCACGAAACATGCTATGGATTGAGTTCATGGTTCCCTTGATCCTGATGGTGCAATGAATCGTCCCGGTCCAGCACGGTTTCCCAGTGTAATAGAATCTTGACCTGTAGGGGACAACAAGATTCATTTCCAGGATTTTCGTGGTTGCTTGATCGCCGTCGCAGGGGAGGCCGGCAGGGCCATGCAGCAAAGTCGAACCACGTGCAACGCTGATCTCGGCGCGGTAGGATGAGAAAGCTTCCGTGGGCCGAGAACCACGAACAGCCGTTTGTTTTTCATTACTTTCCCATGGAATCAAGTCATGCCCTTCTCCCCTCGCATCCTCAATCGTCTCTTCTACATCTACCTGGGCCTCTCGTTGCTCCCCGTTGTCAGCAATGCGGCCGACGTTGCGATTCCTACTGATTTGGGCAAGGTAGAAACCAAGGTTCGCTGGTTCCAGGCCACGGACATTGGACTGGAGGGAAAAGCATGGTCCGACACGAAATTGCCCTACCAGCGATTTCCTGACAAGGCACAGGCTGTCGTGCGTCCGCCGGTCTGGAGCCTCAGTCAACACTCGGCAGGCATCGCGGTCCGCTTCAGTACGAACAGTTCGACACTTTCAGCTCGCTGGACACTTACCTCGGCGCGGCTGGCCATGCCCCACATGGCGGCCACGGGAGTCAGTGGGCTGGACCTCTACATCAAGACCGCGAACGGTTGGCGATGGGTGATCACACCTAAACCGAGTGCTCAATCAAACACCGCGGTACTGGCCCGGAATCTGCCCGCCGGCCGCCAGGAGTTCCTTCTCTACCTGCCCCTGTACAACGGGGTCTCGAGTGTCGAGATCGGCCTTGATCCCGATGCGCAAATCTGGAGCAACCGTTACACGGGTGAGGCTGCCAAACCACTTGTGTTCTGGGGCACCTCGATTACCCAGGGAGCCTGTGCTTCACGACCTGGCATGGTCCACACGGCAATCCTTGGTCGGCGCCTCGACCGACCAGTTGTGAACCTGGGATTTTCCGGGAATGGCCGCATGGAACCCGAAGTTGCTCGCTTGCTGGCCGAGATCGATGCAGCCGTCTATATCATTGACTGTTGCCCAAACCTCAAGGGAGAAGACGTCGCTGCACGGACGGAACCCCTGGTGACCATCCTGCGCGAGAAACGGCCCGACACCCCCATCCTGCTGGTCGAGGATCGCAACTATGCAGATGCTTTCCTGGTGGCCTCCAAGCGGGAGCGTAACGACGGCAACCAGGCTGCCCTGCGGGCTGCCTACCAACGATTGACTGCCAAGGGGACCGCTCACCTGTATTATCTCGAGGGCGATCGCTTGCTCGGTCGTGATGGTGAGGACACCGTGGATGGTTCACATCCCACCGACCTGGGATTCGTGCGTCACGCCAACGCTTTTGAGGCGGCCCTGCTGCCGATCCTGGGTGGGTCACACGGTTTCAAATGGTACAAGGGAAACCTGCATACCCATACACTCTGGAGCGACGGAAATGATTTCCCCGAGATGGTGGCCGACTGGTATCGACGAAACGGATATCACTTCCTGGCCCTCTCCGACCACAACATCCTCAGCGAGGGCATGAAATGGATGAATATCAAGTCGATCGAATCTCGTGGTGGTACCACGGCGTTGGCCAAGTACCTGGCTCGCTTCGGTGACCGCTGGGTCGAGACGCGTGGGAGTCGTAAAAAGGGGAACCTCGAGATCCGCTTGAAACCGCTTTCGGAAGTACGCCCGCTGGTGGAAAAACGGGGAGAGTTCCTGATGATTCCCTCGGAAGAAATCACAGACAAGGGAGTCCATATTAATGCCACCAATATCGGGCGATTGATTTCGCCCCAGGGCGGAAAGACCGTCCGCGAAACGATCCGCAATAACCTCCGGGCCGTGGCTGCCCAGGCCGAGGAACTGGGACGCGTCATTATCCCACACCTGAATCACCCCAACCTGGGCGACAAGGGAATCTCGGCAGAAGACCTGGCCGCACTGGTACAGGACGAATTCTTCGAGATCCACAACGGGGTAGAAGGTGATGGTGACCTGGGGAGTGACAATCGGCACAGCCTCGAAACGCTCTGGGACATTACCAGTACCCTGCGGCTGACCCAGTTCAAGGCACCACCCCTGTATGGCCTGGCGACAGATGACAGCCATCATTACCACGGCAAATCCAAGGCCTCTCCTGGTCGGGGCTGGATCATGCTGCGAGCCCGGCAACTCACGCCGGAATCGATCGTGACGGCCATGCAACGCGGCGATTTCTATGCTTCCAACGGTGTCGAATTACTGCGGGTCGATTTCGATACCAAGACCGGGATATTGCAGATTGAAATCAAGCCTGCTGGCACAGCACGATTCACCACGGAATTCATCGGCACCCCGGTCGGCTTCGATGCCACCTCGAAACCTCGCATTAACAAGAAAACCAAGAAGGAAATCACCGGTACTCGCAACTACTCGGCTGACGTGGGAAAGGTGTTCAAGAGCGTCCAGGGATTAACGGCCACCTACCAACTGACCGGCAAGGAACTGTACGTACGTGCCAGGATCACCAGCGACCAGGCCCCGGCCAATCCGACCACGGAAAGTTCGCGAAGCCAGGCCTGGACACAACCGGTAGGATGGCAAAAGCACTTGAAATAACGACGCCAAACAGCCATCCCGGTGTCAGGGTTTCGGATCGACCTGCCAGTTTTCGTTCCGTCGCACACCATAGTAGGGATAGTAATCCCAGGGAGCAGCCAGGCCGAGCGCACGTGGATCCCTGGTCTCTACCAGGCGATCCTGGAGTTGCTGGCTGAGTCGCTTTCGAATCCTGGCATAGGCCGGATCCTCGGCCAGGTTCGACAGCTGACCAGGATCGTCCTTGAGCCGGTAGAGTTCCTCGACCGGGCGTTTGGCAAAAGCAGCTGCGTAGTATTCCTGGAAACCATCCTGGCCCTGTTGATCCATGAGCAACTGCTTGGTCGGTGAAGAATCGACTTCTCCGAAAGGAATATCGCGTGCACAAAACCTACGATCGGGGTTACCCGCTGGCCAGCGACCCGCTTCGTAATTCCTGATGTAAAGGTACTCAGCGGTGCGCACGGCACGACAGGGATACCCTTTCCCTCCCTGCCGGCATCCATCGTGCCGTTCCATGGCGACGTAAGCACTGTGCCGATTCGTCGCAGCCTTGTTGTTTAGGACATCCTGCAGGCCACGAGCCGTCATCATGGACGGTGCCTTGAGGCCGGCAGCGGCCAGGAACGTAGGTGCCAGGTCACTGAGATTGACCAGGCCGTCGTAGACACGACCGGGCGCTGCCACACCGCGGGGCCAGCGAATGGCCAGTGGTACATGGGTCCCGGCATCATAGAGGCTGGCCTTGGCACGTGGAAAGGGCATGCCGTGATCACTGGTAACCACGACAATCGTGTTCTCCAGTTGACCGGATTTCTCCAGGAACGCGATCGCGTGAGCGACCATCTTGTCAAAATGTTCGATCTCCACGAAGTAATCGAGCAAGTCATTTCTCACGATGGGATGATCGGGAAAGATAGGTGGTACGATCACCTTGGCAGGATCCTTACCCGTCCGCTTGCCCACGCCCCGGTCGAAGCCGCGATGAGGTTCGTGGGTTCCCAACCAGAAACAAAAAGGTTGTCCACTGGAAACCTGCTTCATGAATGCATCAAAGTTGCCCGCGTAGTCCTTGTTGCTCATTCCTCGGAAGGGAGGTTTTGCCTTGAGACCGTTGAATTCCTGGCCTGCAGGGTTCGTCGTTCTACCTCCTGGTTCGAGTCGCCCGGGACTCCATCCCTTGCCCGTAAATCCGATGGCATACCCGGCATCCTGCAGCAGTTGTGTATAGGTAGCAAACTTGGCTGGTAGGGTACTGTGAATATTACCCGCTTCCTCCAGTCGCCAGATCGACTGGCCGGTCAGGATGGCGCTGCGAGACGGCCCACAGGTGGGGGCATCGCAAAAGGCCCTGGTAAAGCGTATTCCCTCGCGGGCAATCCGATCAAAAGCGGGAGTCTTGATCTGCGGTTCACCGTTGGCCCCGGTGTGCGCGTAACTCTGGTCATCTGAGATACAGAACAGGATATTGGGACGTGGTGCTGCCGCATCCAGGCGAACCGTGGAAACAAGAACCAGCACCAGGATAACCTGGCAAAAGAGTACACGCAGCAATCGATTCATCAGAACAACCTTCCGTGGCAAATCTGCCACCGGGATTCCACCAGGAAACAAAATAAACTTACTGTTTGACCTCGGTCGTTTCGGCAATCACAACAGCGGTTTCAACTGTCTTCGTGATCGTGTTGGCGTCCAGTCGATTACCGGTACCCTTGCCTCGAAAGCGAATCGCGTGTGTCGACTTGAGATCAGCACGTCGATCAGAAATCGTACAACCGTTGATAGACACATGACTACTGTCATTCACGTCAATACCGACTGGAACTCCATCAATAAACTGGCTGCCACTGACCGTCATCCGCTGACAATTCTCCAGTTCCAGCAGGGAAGCACCGGAGGCCTGACCTTCCTCTGCTTTATCCAGGACCTGGCATCCGGAAACGATACAATCCGTACTATTCTCGAAACGAACTCCCGTCCCCAGTCGTGCCGAATGTCGACGGAAGTTATTTCCCGTGACATTGATCATCGATGAATCCTCGACCAGCAGGTTTCGATTTTCACAGGAGTAAATGCAATTGCCGCTAAGCACCACGCCATGACACCCTACCAGGTGCACGTTGTTCACCTGGTTCCCAATGATATTACCGGTAATCGTCCAGAGACCCGGTGAGATCGCCTCAGGATTACGGTCATGGATCCGAATATTGGCTCCACCGGGTGACGGAGTCGCCTGGATCGTATTGGAGGCTACTGTGATCTCGGCAACGCTGGCCTTTTCCGCCGTCGTGTCAATAAATAATTCGGCTGTCGGCTCCGGGTCGGTCCCATGCTCGGCATGATTGTTGTACTCGATATCATTACCGGTGATCTGTAGATTTCGGATTTCCGATCCCTCGATGCGGATGCCACCCAGTCGGTTATAGCTGACATGGTTGCTACTGATGATGATCTGATGCAGGTTGACCTGGTCCATGAAAATACCGACACCGGTATTGAAGTAGATATGGCACTGGTCAATCAAGACATTTCGGTTTCGCTCGTGCAGGTGAATTCCATGCCGAACCTTACGAATCAGGACCGAAGAGATCGTCGCCTGCACGGTCCCGGTCAGGTAAATTCCATCTGCCTGCGGATGTTCCCCGGCAATCTCCAGGTTCGAGATCGTCGGAAACCGTTCGGTTTCCCAGACACTCT